>CADAMY010000141.1 GCA_902789095.1 Oscillospiraceae bacterium
CAAAGGCTTTACGGGACCTCAAAAATTCCGAAGTATGTCCTCCGAGGGCGTTTTCGTGCGACATCAAAAAAAAACGGACAGGTAAAACGGCAGGGGGAAAAAACACCGAAACCCCTTGAAAAACAAGGGGTTTCGGCTGTTCGGATGGTGCCGGTGGCGGGGGTCGAACCCGCACCCTGTCGCCAGGACTGGATTTTGAGTTCTTGGACCGATTCGGAAATGGCCGGACTTGAACGGCTTTCGAGGGCGGTCGACGGACACGCCGAAAACCGTTGCGCCACAAGGCTTTACGAGAAAAATCGGAAAAAGTGTTTGCAGCGCTTGCCTTTGCGGACGATGGCCGAAAAAACGCGTTTTTCAGCAAATCGGAGGGCGTTTGGAGGGCGATCGAAGGGCGATTTTACAACAAACAGACTTTTTTGAAAAAACAGCATTTCACCATCTTTCATTGACAAAAATCAAAAAACAGAAAGAAGAGTACTTATGGGACGCAAAGAGTTGGAACGATATTTCCGGAAGTATCCGGACGTCGTTACGTTACCCGATTTTTGTCAGATGCTGGGCGGAATCTGCGACGGTACCGCGCGGAAGCTGCTGCAGGAACAGCTCGTTGAACACTACGTTATCAGAACGACTTATTACATTCCGAAAAAATACGTGATTGACTATGTGCTCAGTCCGCATTATTTGGAATTTCGGAAGAAGCTGAAAGCAAAGCTGCCGGCGAACTTGCTGAAAGGCGGTACCGGCAAATGAGTTTTATTGAAAAACTGTTCTTCGGTAATATCGATCCCCAATCCCGTGCAGTCAGAATCGGCAGCCGCGCGGATAAGCTGAGAACCCTTATCACGGATCACTTGCCGGGGATAGAAAACGCGTTGCCCGATGAACAGCGCCGCGTGCTTGAGAAGATCATGGACGCGCAGGGCGAGCTGGATACGATCTCGGAGCAGGACAGCTTCATCGTCGGTTTTCGTCTCGGCGCGGCGTTCACATACGATACGTTTGTAAATACCGACACGCCGTATCGGGACTTAATGGAAAAGCTGTAATTCAAAAACTGGATTGACCTCCGAACCTTCGGTTTGATAACAAGTCTAAGGATCGGAGGTTTTGTTTCTTAAACATATACAAATGATTGTGGAGCTGTTTTTACACCGAAATCCACGAGCCTCTTGGGCTTATTATATACCGTGATTTTTCCTAACTTATATGCATATGCTATTTGACGTCCTTTGAAATAGTCATCAAAGAACTCCTTTGTGATACCAGCTGATTGTTTTGTTTCTTCCCATAATTGTTCTGGGGGGAGCATAATAACATCTAAGATTTCTGCCTCTGCGACAATCTTTTTTACTGGCGTAGTTTCATAAATGATTATAGATGATATGTCTTGTTTCGCTGCAATTTTCCTAAATTCATACTTCTTTCGTCCTGTAAGGATATTCTCAACGTGTTCGGGATTAATAGAGATTATAATTCTTTTCATTGCTATTGCTCCATTCCAATTTTGAAAATAGCTTCAAATTGCTCTTTTGTGATTTTCTCAAACTGTCGAGGACCACTGTTTTGCTCAACTATATTGAAATTATACAGTATTTCCAGAGTAACTTTTGTATTGAAGGGAAGATAATCCAGTAGTTTAATTACCGTTTTTCGTCTGCTATATTGATTTCTGATTTCATTCTCCTCAAAAATTGACCTGTTTTTGCAGATTGCAAGACATTCATCTATGGAATTAGTTTCGATGATCTCATTAATAATTGCAATCCCGGTTATAACCGAGGAGTATTTCTTAGGAAATCTGTTGCCGGTTCGATAGATTAATACAAGATCACCGGGTTTTGCTTTTATATTATTAACTCCTGAAAGATACACTTTCTCTAATGCGTATCTGTGTGCTTTGTTTTCTTCATATAAGTGCATATCCTCGTTCTTGAGAATCATATCAGGGAATAAATCCGTATGATATTCAGGATAAATAGGAAGAAAGAAAACCTCTGCATCTTCTCTTATCAAAGGATAATTGTATTTCGGATTGTGACTACTATCATATAATTCTAATGACTTAACTAATACAATCTCGCCGTTTTCTTTCATTCCATGTTTAACAAACCCCCATTCTTCCATTATCGTCTTTAAGTGTTTGACATCTTCACGTTTATCCTCAAATAGGGTAACATATATTTCCTGTACATTTGCTTTTCTTGCATTGTCAAAGATAATGCGAAGAAAACGTTCCCCCAGACGGAATCCAGTTCGCTCAATTTTGAAAGTGCCTACCTTCATTCGCCTTTTAGGACTCAAGGGTGGAGTTACTTTTAAATAATCTGGTTCATTTTCATCTTCAATTTTAAGATAGAGAAAACCTTTTAATTCATCGCCATCTTCAAATACATATGCAAGTTCATTTCCCTTCTTTTTGAACCACTGATCAAACTTTTGTCCTTCATAGTCTTCTCTCAAAGAATCAAAGAATTGGTTTTGTAAATCGATTTCATCAAAGCGTTTTGATTTTACTGCGAGCATTTTATACTCTATGTTTTTCGGATATTTGGTCTCATATTTTTCAAGCAACTCAGCGGAACTAATTACTCTGTCTCGAATATATAACAATTCGGCTTTTTTCAGAATAAGAGCATCATCAGTTAATAGTATCCCGACATTATCATTGTATACTTCTAAAAGCAATGCGTTATCAACTTGTCCGTTCTTATCATTAGAAAAAACAGAGATTACACTACGAAAAAAAGCATCGGGAGTAGCATTAAACTTTGGAAGAATGTTATATGCATTAATTTTAGTTAAAATGATATCTCTCGTTCTATCATCTTTATACTCTGCTAATTCTCGTCTTGTCAATTCATGAATATATTTTGTTACGTTTTTTTTGTCCAACCAATTAAAAAGCTTCGATATTTCAAAAGAAACGTTGTTTCCGCTCTCTCTCTTTATCACGATATTGGTATCCAACAAAACTGACGAATTGAAATAATTGAAATTAACAGGATTAATCTCAAATGCAACTATTCCATAGGCATCAACTTCAGATTTGGGATAGAATTTGAAGCATTCCTTGAGAGCTTCATCCAAAGAATCGAAAAGATCCTTAAAATCCTGCTGCCAGTTATCTTTTAATGCATCCTCCCACGAAGTATAATATACAATTCTTTTTATAGTAGTCCTAACATATTCTTTTTTGTTTTGATTGGAAATAAGGACAAGATTATCCCCGACCTTAATTGCGCGGTTTTCTGGCGATGCAAGTCGATACTCGTGACACTTGATACCGTTTCTTACATTAGCGATAAATTTGTCTCTTATTTTAAAGTAATATGTTCTCATAATAACCTCACTAACGGTTTTCTAAAAGGTTTTTAAGATAGTTTTCAACGTTCAGATATCGGATGCCTTCCGATTCCGCCGCATCCCCTCGGTAAATCACATATTTGCCGACAATCTTTCCGAAACGGTGCTCGGTGGCGGTGCATTTTTGCTTATCAATCAGATGGCGATACTGTTCCGGAACAAGCTCTTTGCTGTGTTTGATCTCATAGATGTGGCAGGAAACTGACGATGGATCATACACGACCATATCGAATTCCCCAACGGCGAATTGTACGCGGTACACTTCTGAGCGCGGCAGAGCGAGCTTCGTTTCAAGAAGAACGATCTCCTCCATGATGAAGCCCCGGATCGTGTCCAATATCCGGTTAAGAATGATTGTTCGTTCCGATGCGTCCAGATAGCTGAACTTTTCATCAAGCAGCAACGCGTTCACCAACGCTTCCGCCAAAGCATAGCGCATACCCGGCTGACTGAAAACGGATCTCGATGTTTTTCCGCCGGGTTCAGGCAAATAGATCTGATCGATATCCGTAACAAGATCGAGAAGCGAAAGGTATTCCTTGATCTGGCCCCCGTGCGCTTCGTCGATCTCAACTCTTTGTTCTTCTTTTTCAAGAATGTCCAGCATGGTTTTCAGCGAGCGTTCTACCTTTTCACGGTCGATATTGTTTTCAAGATCGATCGGCTGCTCTCTGTCCTTCAGCAAATTACGGGAGGCAACGGAAAGGTCGGAGGATCGAAAGGTACGCGTGAGGACTTCTTTTGTGAAGCGGTGGTTCATATCCTCCACAACACGGTTGATGGCGCTTGTCAGCTCGCCTTTTGCATACAGATCGTAAAGCAGGCGGAAATGACCTCCGTCCTGATAGTATTTCAGCGAGTGCTGAATGTTGCGCGCGATGGCGCTGTTGATATATTCATCCGCGCTTCTCTTGGACGCAAAGGTAGATGTTTCGTTGTAATTGACGCCGCTAATACTCATTGTGCCGCCGTAGCGGATATATTCGTCGATGCCGCGGATGCCCAGGACCGTTTCAAACTCACGGTACGGAATAAACGTGGTATGAAGCATAATGCAGCGGTCATACAACTGATCCTGCTCCGTGAAAACAAAACCGAGAGAATCCGTTCCGGAAAGGACGATCTTCATACCGCTGGCTGCGTAAATATCCGAGAACAGCGCAGCTCCCTCGATGAAGTCTTTCATCAGTGTAACTTCGTCAATGAACACATATTGATATCCGTGTTTTTCCAAATACTGAAGATCGGCATTGACCTCCGAAAGGGTATTTGCCTGACGGATCTGAAGAAACGCCGCTTTATCCAGCTGTTCGGGCGTCATTTCAAGGATGATCTGACGTATCATCGTCGTTTTACCGGTACGGCGCAGACCATACAGAATGAATACCTTATCCTGCTGCTCGCCGAAAATATAATCACGCAGCGTTTGATAGCATTCACGGTGACGGAATTTTCTGACCGGCGCAGCCATTTTGACGAGCTGTTCGCCGATGCGGACATAGCACTTGAAATCGTGCGTTGTCTGCCTGCGTTTCGGCTCGTCGGCAACGGCGCGCTTCAGCTCTTTCAGCTTGCCTTCAAGTTCTTTTCGTTTTTCGATACCGGCGCGAAGCGCGTCCACTTTATCAAATTCAATATACGTTTCAGTCCGCTTGCCGACTTGGGTTATGCGGTGGTAATAATACTCTTTCCCGCGAACCCTTTTTGTCGTAATACTTCCAGCCGGTAAAAGAGCGATCTCTTTTTCCAGTTCTTCTATGTCAGGGGTTTTATCCGTCATGTCCATAGTTACACCTCCGCCCTTTGTTATACCCATTATACCCACTATTATTCATTTTGTCAAGATGGGGATAACATCGTGCCGACGGATTACTAAACAAGAAAAGATAAAGATGGTGAAAGGTCATTCCCTGAAATACTCAGACTTCGTCAGGCGCTTGCGCATTTTATCGTACGCGCCGTCGATGATGTGCTTCGCCCAGTTGCCGTCCTCCATTTCAAACTCCTCCGCGATGCTTACGTATGAATTTGCATGCAGGGGCTTGGGTTCGCGTTCGC
>CADAMY010000142.1 GCA_902789095.1 Oscillospiraceae bacterium
AAGAACGGCTTTTTATTTTCCGGATTGTCAAGATATTCTTTCAGATATTCGGTTGAAGCGTACATACGGCTTTCTACGTCAGAAATATCCGTAAAATCCTTGCCGAGTCTTTCCTGATATTCAAGGTGGGCGTTTTCATAGTGGATTATGGCGCCGGGCAGACGCGAGCGTATATATTCAGCCATTGCTCTGTGATTGTCTCCGCATCCTGATTCGTTGCCGAGCGACCACATAATAATACAGCCGTGGTTTTTATCCCTTTCAAAAAGTCTTGCCGCTCTGTCAACGCAGGCCTCTTTCCATTCGGGAGCGGTGGTAATATATGCCCAGTAATCCCAGTACCAGTCGCCGTAGTTGTAGCCCATACCGTGAGTTTCAAGGTCGGCCTCATCGATTATCATAAATCCCATTTTATCGCACATTTCAAGGAAACGCGGGTCGTTTGGATAATGCGATGTTCTGATAGTATTTACGTTTGCGCGCTTGAGAATTTTAAGGTCGTTCATCATATCGTCAACGCTTACTGTGTATCCTGTTTCGGGATTGCTGTCGTGACGGTTGATGCCGCGGAGTTTAATTTTCTGATTATTGAGAAGCAGACAGCGATTTTTTATCTCGATTTTTTTGATTGCAACGGGAAAATAGATTTTTTCGTCGCCGCATTCAACGTTCAATGAGTATATCTCAGGCTTTTCGGCGTTCCAGAGAATCGGGTCGGCAATAAAAATGCTTATTTCACCGTTTTCGGCAGTGTCGTCAAAAACGGTTTTGCCGTCAGGAGCGGAAAGTGTAAATCTTATTTTTGCCGACGCTTCGACCTCTGCTTTTATATGTATCTGCGCAAGCTTCAGATCTTCGCTGACAGTCGGATTTATAAAAATATCTTTTATATGAATATTGTCTCTCTCAAGAATATATACGTCCCTGAAAATTCCCGAAAGCCTGAAAAAGTCCTGATCTTCCATGTATGAGCCGTCGCAATGCTTGACTACGAGAACTTCAAAAAGGTTTTCGCCGTCTTTTAAAAGGTCGGTAATTTCAATTTCGCTCGTGCAGTGGCTTACCTGACTGTATCCTGCAAAAACCGAGTTTACGCAAAGATAAAAGCATGACGATACGCCTTCAAAATTGATATAATATCTTTTCCCGTCTTTTTTATCAAGAGTGTATTTTCTTCTGTAAAATCCGCACGGAATAACGTCGGGCAGGTGAGGAGGATCGACAGGGTAGGGGTAGTCCTGATTTATGTAATTCGGCACGTCGTAACCTCTGCCGAGATAAAGCTGCCAGCAGGATGGAACGTCGATTTTATCAGGGCAGACTATATCGTCTGTAAAATTTTCTTTTTCCAGCTCAATTTCTTCAACGTTTTCAAAATATGCAAAATCCCATTCGCCGTTGAGCAAGAAAAATCTTTCGGATTTTTCTCTTTCGGCACCGGCATCGGCGCCGCTGCTGAACGGTATAAAATAAGCACGCGGCTTTTCACAGCCTATGTGCAGGTTTTCAAGTTGTCTGTAAAATCTGTCCGGCATAGAATCTCTCCTTTTTGTGTCATCCTTTTGATTTTACCATATCTTTTCTGAATTGTCGATATAATTAATAAAAAACAATGATGTAATTTTAATAAACGGTAAACTTTGACATTTTACTGTTTACAAAATTCATTAGATTTGATATAATAATTAAAATCAGAATTATAACCATTTTTCAGGAGAAAAACCATGTCACAGATAATTTGTACCGATTTGGCACTCGGATATGACGGCAAAACAATATTGTCAGGACTCAATTTCAGTATAGAAAAAGGAGATTATCTCTGCATAGTCGGTGAAAACGGATCAGGCAAATCAACGCTTATGAAAACGCTTTTGTCGCTTCAGGAGCCAATCAGCGGTAAAATAGAGTTTTCCGACGGACTCGAAAAAGCCGGGATCGGTTATCTTCCTCAGCAGACAGTTGTCCAGAGGGATTTTCCGGCTTCTGTTTGGGAGATCGTCCTTTCAGGCTGTCAGGGAAGATGCGGACTCAGACCATTTTACAATAAAGAAGAAAAAGAGCTTGCCCGTAAAGCCATGGAGCTTATGGGTATCACGCAGTTTCGAAAGCGCTGTTACCGTGAGCTTTCGGGCGGTCAGCAGCAGAGAGTGCTGCTCGCAAGAGCGCTTTGCGCCACTCAGCAGATCCTTTTGCTTGATGAGCCTGTTTCCGGTCTTGATCCGAAGGTCACGCTTGAAATGTACACTCTTATTGAAAAGCTCAACAAAGAGGACGGCATAACCGTAATAATGATCTCTCATGATCTTACTGCCGCTTTAAAATATGCCGACAAAATACTCCATATCGGCGAAAACGTGTTTTTCGGCACAAAGGATGAGTATTTATCGTCTTCCGTCGGCAGAATGTTTACACAGATGAATGGCGGTGACGAATAATGGCTCAGATGTTTGAAAAACTCCAGTTTTATATGCAGTATCCGTTCGTTCAGTACGCTCTTATCGTAGGCGTGCTCATAGCCTTGTGTTCATCACTCCTCGGAGTTACGCTCGTGCTCAAAAGATTTTCTTTTATAGGCGACGGACTCTCTCACGTAGCGTTCGGCGCTATGGCGATTGCGGGCGTGCTGAATCTCACTAACGATATGCCGCTTGTGCTCGTTATTACGGTAATCAGCGCAATTTTACTTCTTCAGACGGGTAAATACACAAAGCTCAAAGGCGACGCCGCTGTTGCGGTTATTTCTGTCGGAGCGCTTGCGATAGGCTACCTTCTAATGAATATTTTTTCAAAGTCAGCCAACGTTTCGGGCGACGTATGCTCAACGCTTTTCGGATCAACTTCGATCCTTACGCTCTCAAAATTTGACGTATGGCTGTGCTTGGCGCTTTCGTTCGTTGTAATCGTGGTGTTCATTCTCTTTTACAACAAGATTTTTACAGTTACTTTTGATGAAGATTTTTCAAATGCAGTCGGAACAAAAACCAACGTTTACAACAGAGTTATAGCCGTAACGGTTGCCGTTATAATCGTGCTTGCCATGAATCTTGTAGGCTCGCTTCTTACGTCTGCTCTGATAATTTTTCCTGCGCTTTCGGCAATGAGAGTTTTCAAGAGCTTTAAAAGCGTTACGATCTGCACTGCGATAGTTTCGGTAAGCTGTTCCGTACTCGGTATTCTCATAGCTATTCTTGCAGGCACGCCTGTCGGCTCAACAATAGTAGTCGTTGATATTGCGGCTTTCCTGATATTTATGGTCGCAGGAGGAATCAAAAAATGAAAAAGCTTATCTGCATTTTTTTATCAGCAGTAATTTTGTTTACGCTCGTTTCCTGCGGCAGCGCAGAGCCTCAGAGCAGCGGTGAAATTGACATTGATCTTTCCGCTATGAGCGGTACAATGGTGTACTCGGAAGTTTATAATATGATGAGTGAGCCGGAAAAATACATCGGCAAAAAAGTCAGAATGGAAGGACTTTTTTCCATGGTAGAGGGCGAAGGCAGAAATTATTTTACCTGTATTATTACGGATGCTACTGCCTGCTGTTCTCAGGGCGTTGAGTTTTCTCTTAAAGGAGATTATAAATATCCGGAGGACTATCCCGAGCTTGGCGATCCGATCACCGTTGTCGGCGTTTTTGAAACGTATAAAGAGGGCAGCAATAAATACTGTCAGTTGAAAGATGCAGAGTTTGAATAATAAAAATAAAAAGGAGCTTCCAAAGCGAAGCTCCTGATATTTTTATCTGAATATTTTTAAAAGGAAGTTGTAAAAACAAACCCGCCAGAAAACGTAGTTGTGTTCAAAGCCGGGTACAAGATCCGTCTGATTTCTGATTCCCTTGCTGTTAAGCACGTCGCGGTAATACAAGGTTACGTCAACATTCCAAGGATCGTTGCTTCCGACAGCAAGATAGAGATATTCGGGCATATTGTTTTCATCAGGCTGCGGAAAATCATCAAAAGTCGGCACGTTCCAGTAAGTTCCCTTGTAAAATTCTGTCGGGATTACTCCGGGGTCTGGCGCAAACGAGCCTATATAACCGATTCTGTCAAGCCATTTGAATCCCGTCGCAAGAGCTTCCGAAGCTCCCTGCGAAACTCCGGCAACCGCCGTGTTTTTTCTGCCTGTCAGAACGGGATATCTGCTTTCTATAAAAGGCATAAGATCGATCACAATATCGTCAATAACCTTATCATACGCAGCTCTTAGCGCATAGCCTTCTTTTGATTCCTTGTCTTCCTGCTTATCGGTATACATATCGACGTTTACTATTATCATCGGAACAGTCAGGTTTTCTCGCAGCATATTTCCGTAAACGAGCTGTAAATATGAATCCCTGCTTATCTGATTTGTGTGATTGCCGCCCCAGCCGTGTATAACATACATTACAGGGTAGAGGTTGTTTTTATCGTATCCGGGAGGTAAAAGGATATTGCACTCTTTATAATCTTCCGCGGAAGTCGAGTAATACTTTACGTCTTTTTCGATTCTGCCGTAATCAGTTCCTTTTTGTTTGCTGATAATATTGTCGCCGATTTCATATGTATTCTCTTTGGAAAACGGGTCGTAATAAACGCTTGTTTGTTCGCTGATATCCTTTTCCTGCGAAGAGGGCGATACTTCATTACTGTCTGAAGTATTACACGAAACGAATGAAAATAAAACGGTTAATACAACAGAAATACAGATGATTTTTTTTAAAAGTGATTTAATATCTTTCATGCTTCTTTCGGTTTGCAGACGTTGACCCATTTGATGAAACCTGAATATTTCTCAAGTTCAGGCAAAGAGAGACCTATAGCGCTGTTGCTGCTTCCGCAGGCGGGGTATACGGTTTCAAATCTTTTAAGCGATTCGTCAAGGTAAACTCTGCACCCGTCATTTATCGCAAACGGGCAGATCCCGCCGACGGCGTGTCCTGTTTTTTCAAGCGCTTCGTCAAAGCTGAGCATTTTGGCTTTGCAGGCGAATTCCTGTTTAAATTTCGGATTGTCGATTTTTACGTCTCCGGCTGTCACGATCAGAATGCATTCGCCGTTGACGCTGAACGTCATTGATTTTGCAATTCTTGCGCCTTCGCATCCTATTGCCGCGGCGGCAAGTTCAACCGTAGCGCTTGACACGTCAAATTCCAGTATTCTGTCAGCAATTCCGTATTGTTTAAAATATTCTCGTACCTTTTCAATAGCCATATCGGGTTCCTCACTTATGATATTTAATTAAACAGATAATAGCACATTTTTAATTTCTTTTCAACAGGTAAGTTGTAAAATAAAATGACCAAATGTAGAGTCGTCAATGATAGGTAACACTTTTCTCAAAAAAATATGATGCAAAGAAATTTGGTTTCTTGAGCCTGATAAAAAGGCAGATATTCCAGAGAT
>CADAMY010000143.1 GCA_902789095.1 Oscillospiraceae bacterium
TTGTCTGTTGCCGCATTCTTCCTGAAATATTCAACGGTAACTAAAAACATGAAAGCGGAGCTTGAGCACCAGCGGGCAAACAACCTGATACTTCAGATGCGGCCTCATTTTATTTACAACACGATGATGAGTATTTACTACCTTTGTGAGCAGGACCCGAAAAGGGCTCAGTATGTCACGCTGAATTTTTCAAAATATCTGCAGAAGAATTTTTCTGCGCTGAGCAAAAAAGAAAACATTCCGTTTTCGGAAGAGCTGGCTCATACGAAAGCATACCTTGCCGTTGAGCAGACCCGTTTTGATGATAAACTGACTGTAATTTACGACACCCCCTGCACAGATTTCACTCTGCCTGCACTTACGCTGCAGCCCATTGTTGAAAACGCAGTAAAGCACGGCATTGACCCGGAACACGAGAGTATTCACATTTACATCAGCACAAGAAAGACTGACACGGGTTATGAAATACGAATACAGGACGACGGCGCGCCGTTTGAAACAACGGAAATAAAGCCGGGCGAAGCGCTCAGCAATATACAAGAGCGTCTTAAAACAAACTGCCGAGGAGAAATAAACGTTTCTTTCCTGAAACCGTACACCGTTGTTACCATTAAGCTGCCAGAGTCCACCCCCCCCCGGAAAAATTCATAAATGGAAAAAAATAGCTTCTCTTCTTCGCTGAATCTGATGAAGAGAAGCTTTTATTTTTGCAGAGTTTATTTTGTTTTCAGATAAATTGATTTTGTGAAAGAAGTATGCTATAATTCCGATTGTAAGCTGAGGTGATAAAAAATGAACAGCGTAAATAAAAGCGAAAAATCTGAACAGCTGCTGAAATCAATTATTAAATTCCACAACGATCTGCCCGCTCTTGAAAATGAACTTATTGAAAAGAAATACCTCAGCGATGAAATTTCACGCGCGGCATACGATTTTGCAGAAGAATGCTGGTCTGATTGTCTTGATTATTTTGATGATCATTATGATGAAATCTGTTTCAATGAACCGAAAATTATTAAGGGGATTTTAAGCGACGAAATGCCCCGGATTTTTGAGCTTTTGCTGAAATACGGATTGGATCCGAATGCCGTCTGCGACGGAGAAACTCTTATCAGCGCAGTTTCAGATGTTTATAACGAATATCTTGCCGCCGATACTCTTGCTTTATTGTTTGAGCACGGTGCAGACCCGCAGCTTACAACTGATTTTGAAACGCTGACAGACGAGCTTATATTAGACATATTTTTTGATGCGGTCGAACTTGAAAACCGGGCGATATACGCTTCAAAGCTGCATTGCTTTTTTGTTCTGCTCGGATTCACCGGCAACACCAACCGAGGAAAAAAGGTCGTTGATGTTTTCATCAAACAGCGCTGCGACTGCGATATCGGCGATTTCAAAATTGCCGATCTTAGAGCTCATCGGAATTACACGTTCGGTCTTTCTTATGATGCCTTATCCGACGAATTTACTCTACACATTTTTGACAGAAGAACTTATCTTGAAGTCGCAAGATTATAATGTTTATCAAGTGATTACATAATACAGACGGCGTCACGGAAGTCGAAAACGTTAACGAAGAGCTTTTCGGCGAGGATCGGCTGCTTGCCTGCTTTGAAAACGCAGACAGTATGACTGCTCAGCAGATGATAGAAACTATCAAAAATTCCGTTGAAGAATTTGTTGACGGATTTAGTCAGTTTGACGATATGACGATGCTCTGTTTTAAATTAAAATAAATCAAATAAAAAATGACTGCGATTCACCGATAAAATGAATCGCAGTCTTAAATTTTAGGTCTTTATTCCTGTTCACTCGGGTGATTCTTTTTGTTGTCGGAAATCATCTTTTTGGTGATGATGCCGGAAATGACAAGGAAAAGAATTATTACAACGATAGGGATTGACACGACCCACGGATGCTTGTCAACACTCTTGAGCGCATAGCCGAAAAACGTATAGACAAGTATAAGAGGAGTGTTGCCTATAATGGAGCCGATCATATAATTTTTATACGATATTCCGAGCGCGCCGAAAAGAAGGCTTGAAAGATCGCCCGGCATTATTCCCGAAAACTTGATTACAGCCGTCATTTTCATTTCGTTTGTGCCTGCAAAATCGTCAATCTTTTTAACAGACTTGAATCTTTTTTTGAGCGTATCAACCATTCCGGCTCCGGTGAATTTGCCGAGGAAATACGGAATAGAGAGACTCAGCACGATTGAAATAAAATTAACTATCAGCGCAGAGCCGACATTCGGCATAACGTAAGCGCAGACAGCCAAAACAACCATCGGCGGAAAAATAAGGCAGAAAGATTTTACGATTGAAATACCGATAATAATAAGTCCGACGGTAAGCGCTCCGCCCGTAAGCATGGCCGCAAGATTCTGAATGTTGGACATTTTTATATCGTATTTCTGAATAAGATAGATACCCAAAGCTACCATCACAACCATAAAAACTCCGGTTGCGATCTGCAGAACTTTAACTAATTTTCCGTAATCTTTTTTCTGTTCGGGGACGGGCATAAAACAACCTCCTCAAAATATTTTATAAGAAAATAATCAACAGAACTATTGCGACAACTGCCGCAAGACCGAGGGAGCCGAGAAGAATCGCACGCTTATAGTCGTACTCGTCGGCGTTCATAAAATACTCGATTTTGGTTTTTGCGTTTTCTCCGAAAAGATCAAAATATCCTATCTCGTAAGTTTCAAAACTGCAGGGATCGTTTTCGTCAATTTCAAAAACTCTCACGCCTCTTGAACGGGGAATGCCGTAGCTCCTGAACGATGCGCCCGGCGACTGGATTATTTTAACGCCTTCGACTTCGCCGATGAATGAATTCGGATGATCGTGACCGAAAACAAGAGCGCAGACGTCGCCTTTTTCTTTAACGGCTTCAAGCTGACCGAAATCCGCTTCGCATACTTCGGGATATTCCGCAGCGTAGCCTTTAGCTTTTGTCAAATCAAGCTTATAAGGCTTGCCGTCTGATCCACGCCACTTGACGGCGTCTTTATCGTCAGCCTCGCATTCGGTAAAAAGGCTCGTTGTCTGCGGAATCGGAATATGCTGGAACATAAGCGACGGCACTTTTTCGCCGTTGTTTTCTTTTGTCAATTCGTCGCTCTTTCTTCTGTACCATTCAACAGCCTCTTTTTTAACATAGCTGTAACCCTTGCCCGTTCCGTCGTCCTTGCCGGCGGAATCAAGCATCCACAGATTGAATTTTATTTTTTTACCGTCAGATGAATAAATCGGAACGTTGTATGTATCGCAGTCAAGCTCAGGCTCGTCTGAATTAAGACCGAAGAAATATTTATAATCTTTATATAAATCAGCCTGCTCCTGCTTTGAAATCGGGTTGAGATCGTCGTGGTTGCCGTAAATCATACAAAAAGGAATCTGCCTTTTTTCAAGAGGCTCGGCAATATAAGAGATAGCTTTTTTCATATTCTTTTTTATTTTGCCGACGTCCTTAGTGCTCATACCAAGACGGTTTTCATCAAGGTGGTTGCCGTGAACGTTATCACCCGTGAAAACTATAAGATCGGGCTTGACCGTATCATAAGCTTTATCGAGCATTTTTATCATGGCTTTGCGTACAAAGTGCATATCCTGCGGGTCGCTGACCTGCATTATTTTTAACTTTCTGCCCTTCGGGAAGCAGATTTTTCTTTCTACCTGCATATTATCAAGACCTTTCCGTTTATATTTTTCATTATACATAATATGGTATCGATTTTCAAGTACAATAATCAATAAGCCAAAATATTCTTTACTTTTTCTGATTGCTGTGATAATATTCTTTCAAGGAGATGATTGTTTTGAAAAAAATTATATCTTTGCTTTTATCTGTTATTTTTGTTTTTTCGTTTTCGGTTTTTGCTTTTGCAGAGCAGGACGATGCACCGGCGTTTGACGGAACTATTAAATTCGTCGACTTCAACGTTGACGGTCTGCCGATACCGGCTCAGTTTGCAAAAGACAAAAAAAGTCCGATCGCAAGCGCAAAATCCATAATAGAATTTATAAATTCATTTGACCCTGACATCGTTAATATGCAGGAAAATTTCAACCTTTACAAAATGTATCAGAAAGGTCTTGCCGCAGAATATATTTCTGAATACAACGGCGGAATCGCTGTCGGCGACGGACTCGGAACGGCTTCAAAATTCGCAATGACTGACGTCAAGCATATTCCGTGGGACACAGCCTGCGGCATACTCGACAGAGGCTCAGACGAACTGACTCCCAAAGGCTTTATGGTGTCCACCTTACAGATTGCAGACGGCGTATATATTGACGTTTACAATCTTCACGCTGACGCAAACGAGGACGAAGGCTCGCTTCAGGCAAAGGTTGAGCAGTTTGATCAGCTCAAAGCGTTTATTGACGAATATTCGGGCGACAGAGCAGTAATAATCGCAGGTGATTTCAACTCGAATTATACGATCGTTCTCGGCGATACTCTGCGTGAAAAATTTGTAGCTGACGGATTTAAAGACACTTGGGTCGAATGTGAAAACGACGGCGACTATTACCCGAATTACGGCGAACTGGCTCAAAGATACAATCAGCCGTCATACTGGGGATATTTTGACTGCCTTGACAAAATCTACTACCGTGACGGAGCGGGAATCAGCTTTGAAGCGCTCAGCCACGAATATGTATTCTGCTTCACACAGAGCGAAACAGGCGAACAGGTACGAGCTTCCGATCATGCGGCAATCGTTTCTGAATTAGGCTACACCCTTACGGGCGAAAAAGACGTTGATTCCGTTCACGTTCCCGAAGCTAAAATAACATTTTTTGACCTTGTAAAAAAAGCTCTCGTTACTATGTCGCACACTTTAAAACTCATCTTTTCCGAACTGCCCGCTCTTATCAGCGGCGAAATGGAAATCGGCTGGAATAAATAATTCATTCAAAAAAGCAGCCCCGGTCAGATATTTTTCTGTATCTGACCGGGGTATTTTTATCTTAAATATATGAAAATTATTTTTTGAACAAGCCTTTGAAGAAATCAGAAATAACATACCATATATGAATGAAGAAATGGAATCTTTCTTTTGATTTGACGTAGCTCTGCGCAGAAGCTTCTGCATTGTAAGCTGTTGCGCCGCCGGCGGTGGAAATACCTATCGTCGTTCCTGATTTCGTGCCTGCGAGGGAATAATCAAACTTTTCAAATCCTGCGCTGAAAACAGGTGAATTTTCCTGCAGTTCAAAGTCAAAGTTTGCCGCATCTTTGAACATCGGGTCAGCAAGGTAAGAATTTTTTATAAATCCTTTATGATTTGCTCTTTCGTAAGACATTATTTTCTTTCTGTTGCCGCCGTCCGAAAAATAAAGCTC
>CADAMY010000144.1 GCA_902789095.1 Oscillospiraceae bacterium
TCTTATTGCGCTTGCAAGCTACAGCGAAATCCCGGAGGATGAATTTGAAGGCTACAAGGATATGACTGACGCTTTCAACGCCAAGGATATGAAATATGTAAAAACAACAAAGGTTAAGGACGGAGCAATAACCTACACCTGCGAAGAATATAAGTCGGATGACGGCACGATCAAATATTACTTCAATTCAAAGAACGAGTGGAAGAGAATGGAAATTATCGACGGTGATTCCGCATTTATCTGGAAAATAAATTCGTTCAAAAATACTGCGAAAGCGAGCCTCTTTGAAGTGTCTCCGTTCTGGAAAAAGAATGACGATATAACGAAAGCTCTTGCAGGTTAAGATATGAAAACAGCTGTAATTACAGGCGCTTCGGGCGGAATAGGCTCTGCCATAGCCGCAAAGCTTGCCTCGGACGGATACAATACGATCCTGAATTATAATAAATCTCAATCAAAAGCTGAAAAGCTCTGTGAACACCTTGTTTCACAGGGCTTTAATGCCGTTACGTTCAAAGCAGATGTTTCGCAGTCTGAAGAAGCGGATGCGCTTATTGCGTTTGCCGCCAAAGAGTTCGGGAGCGCAGATATACTTGTGAATAACGCAGGTATTGCTCAGCAGAAGCTTTTTACCGATATTACCGACGAAGATTATGACAGAATGTTCAATTCAAACGTCAGAAGTGTGTTTAACTGCTGCCGTGCGGCTCTGCCTTATATGATACACAACAAATGGGGCAGGATCGTCAATATTTCGTCTATGTGGGGAGTTTGCGGAGCGTCATGCGAGGTACATTATTCCGCTTCAAAAGCGGCAGTTATAGGACTTACCAAAGCGCTGGCGAGAGAAGTCGGCCCGTCGGGGATTACGGTTAACTGCATAGCGCCGGGGCTTATAGATACGCCTATGAACGCTGCTCTTGATAAAGAAACGATAAAGTCCCTTTGCGAAGAAACTCCTGCCGGCAGAATTGGCACTCCTGATGATATAGCTTCGGCGGTCAGCTTCTTTGTTTCTGACGGCGCATCGTTTACAACAGGTCAGGTGCTGTCGGTTGACGGCGGATTTATCTGAGCCGATTTTAAATAATAAGTATATTTTCAATAATTTTTCTTGATTTATCTGATATATTATGGTAAAATACCATAGTATGATAGTATAAATATCCTTTAAGGAGGAATATCAATGGCATTATGTCCTAAATGTAATTATAAATTAAAGCTGACTCCTAAATGTAATTATAAATTAAAGCTGACTGATATTAAACCTACTTGCCCTAAATGCGGAACCAATCTTTTATATCACAATATTGAGGAGCGCAACGAAACTGACGCTATCAATGCTGAGATTGAGCACGCTCACACCCAGAAAGGGCTTGACAGAGCAAAGGCTTCTTATTCAGGCAACATTTTGGCATTTGTCAGAGATGGCCTTTGGCTGCTTACCATTCTTGCATTTCTCCTTCCTCTTTGCAAGATGTCGGCGGCAGGTCCGTTCTTTGAAGGAGATAAAACATTTACAGCTATCCAGGTCGTAGAGTCTCTTATGGACAGCGATCTGAACATTATGGGCGTTGTTACAAGCCTTGTTGATTCTCCCGTTGTCGGCAGAACTACAATGCTTTTCGGCGCATCGATCGTCTGCCTTGCGGTTGCGGCTCTGTTCGCTCTTATCGAAGCTATTTTCAGTTTCCTTTCCTGCTCAAAGAGAGGATTTATAAGAAACGTGATTTTTGCTGTAATCGGTATTGTCGCTTCACTCGGCGCCGCAATCACATTCAATATGTATCTTAAAGAAGTAAACGTTCTTCTTCCCGGTCTTATGAGCGGTTCGGTAGGCTTCGGCATATACGTTGTAGCGGCTATGTTCGCTCTCGTTCTTATAATCAACATCGTTATTAAAGCTACCGGCGGTGTTCCTGTTAAATACAAACAGTGCTACGTTGGCAGAGACGCTATGAAGTTTGAAGATTTCGTTGAAAAATACGGTGACCACAAAATCACGGTTGAAACCGTTGTCGCAAATCGTGACGAGTTTTTGCCTCACAAATCAACTCAGGAAGCCGCAGAAGAAGAATAATAATAAACCTGATAAGCTGTGCATTTCTGCACAGCTTTTTTTATGATAATTATTGAATTTTGATTCGGAATAATTTATAATATTAAGTTGAATAAATGTTAAAGGATGTTTTATATGAAATTAGGTATAGTAGGTTTGCCGAACGTCGGCAAAAGTACGCTTTTTAACGCTATTACTAACGCAGGCGCGCAGTCTGCCAACTACGCATTCTGCACTATTGAGCCGAATGTCGGTGTGGTTGCAGTACCCGATAAGCGCCTTGATAAACTGACGGAGATGTATAATCCTGCCAAGACTACTCCTGCAACTATCGAATTTGTCGATATTGCCGGTCTTGTTAAAGGTGCGTCAAAGGGCGAAGGACTCGGCAATAAATTCCTGTCCCATATCCGTGAAGTTGATGCGATAATCCACGTTGTCCGTTGCTTTGAAAATGACGATATCATTCACGTTGACGGAAGCATCAATCCTGCAAGAGATATAGAAACCATCAATCTTGAGCTGATTTTTTCGGATATCGAAATCGTTGAACGCCGCCTTGACAGAAGCACAAAAGCTATGAAGGGCGACAAGAGCCTCGCAAAAGAAGTTGAATTTTTAAAGAGACTCAAGGATGCGCTTGAAAACGGAATACCCGCAAGAAACGTTGAATGTGACGAAGACGAGCAGGAAATTATTGACACAACCGCTCTTCTTACCGCTAAACCCGTTATTTATGCGTGCAATATGAGCGAGGACGATTTTGCAAACGGCATAGATTCAAATGAGGGATACAAAAAAGTATGTGAAATAGCTAAAGCGGAGGGCGCTGAAGTGCTCCCGATATGCGCTGAGCTCGAGGCGGAGATTTCCTCACTCAGCAAGGAAGAGAAAGAGATGTTTTTATCCGAGCTCGGTATTGAGCAGGGCGGACTTGATCTTCTTATCCAGCGCAGTTATTCTCTGCTCGGACTTATTTCATATCTTACCGCAGGAGCTCCGGAAGTAAGAGCGTGGACTATCAAAAAAGGAACAAAAGCTCCTCAGGCGGCAGGCAAGATCCATTCGGATTTTGAGAGAGGATTTATCCGTGCGGAAGTTATTGCTTACGACGATCTGATCGCCAACGGCTCAATGGCTGCCGCTAAAGAAAAAGGTCTTGTTCGCAGTGAAGGCAAGGAATACGTAATGAAAGACGGCGACATAGTGCTGTTCAGATTCAATGTATAATTATGATTAGAATAAATGAATTGAAGCTGTCTCTTGATGATGACGAATCAAAGCTGAAAATCCTTGCGGCAAAAGCTCTGAAGATTCCCGAAAGCAGAATTGAATCTCTTAGTATTGCTAAAAAATCGGTGGATTCAAGGAAGAAAAACAATCTTCATTTTGTTTACAGCGTTGACGTGACCGTGTCCGGCAATGAAGAAAAAGTTCTTGCAAAGTCAGGCTGCAAAAAGGCGCTTATTGTAGAGCCGTTTTCTTATTCGGTGCCTGAAAATAAGCGTAATGGCTCTTTCAGACCTGTTGTTGCAGGATTTGGTCCCGGCGGTATGTTTGCGGCGCTCAATCTTGCCCGTGCAGGGGCTGAGCCGATAGTTCTTGAAAGAGGCAGTGACGTTGATACCCGGCAGAAGGATGTTGACACCTTCTGGAGCACCAAAAAACTCAATAAAAATTCAAACGTTCAGTTCGGCGAGGGCGGAGCAGGAACGTTTTCTGACGGTAAGCTGACAACGGGAATAAAAGATCCGCTTTGCCGTCAGGTGTTTCTTGATTTTGTAGATTTCGGCGCAGACAAAGATATTCTTTATTCTGCGCTTCCTCATATAGGCACCGACAAGCTCTGCAAAATAGTTAAAAACATCCGCAAAGAAATTATCAGTCTCGGCGGCGAAGTGCGTTTTAACTGTAAACTGAGCGACGTTTATGCTTTCAACGGCGCCGTACAGGGCGTAAGCTATATTGACGCTGACGGTGCAAAACATGATATTGAAACAGATGCTCTCATTCTTGCGGTCGGTCATTCGGCAAGGGATACGGTTGAAATGCTGTATTCTCACGGAATAAAAATGATGCAGAAACCGTTTTCGGTCGGAGCAAGGATCGAACATTCCCGAGAGATGATCGACAGAGCTCAGTACGGCGATTATGCAGGTCATCCCGCTCTCGGCGCAGCAAGCTATAAACTATCGTGTCATCCTCCGGGAGGCAGGGGAGCGTATACTTTTTGTATGTGCCCCGGCGGTACGGTAGTTGCCGCCGCAAGCGAAGAAAATACTGTTGTGGTAAACGGCATGAGCTATCACGCCCGTGACGGCAGAAATTCAAACTCCGCTTTGCTCGTCGGTGTTGAGCCGGAGGATTTCGGCAGCGAACATCCTCTTGCAGGTTTTGAACTTCAGCATAAAATAGAATATAATGCGTTTGTCAGCGCAGGCGGCGATTATTCTGCGCCGGCTCAGCTCGTTGGCGACTTTCTTAATAACACTCCTTCAACAGCGCTTGGCGATATTGAGCCTACCTGCCCAACGGGAGTAAAGCTCGGCAATATAAGAAATATTCTGCCCCAAAAGGTAGTTGACGTAATGGCGCACGCTCTTGTTAAAATGGGCACTCAGCTCAAAGGCTTTGACCGACCTGACGCTGTGCTTACTGCGCCCGAAACAAGGTCGTCGTCACCTGTACGCATAATGAGGGACGAATACTATCAGAGCGTAAGCCTCAGAGGACTATATCCCTGCGGAGAAGGAGCAGGATATGCCGGCGGAATCGTTTCATCCGCAGTTGACGGAATCAGATGCGCAAATGCAGTTTTAAGCGGCGAATATCTTAATTTTTTTGTAACTGAACATTAAAATTGAAAACAATCTCACCGATAAAAGAGGGATGTTATGAATAAGGAAAGGCTCAGACAGCTTACAAAAAGCGTAGATAAAAAAAGACTTACAGATGAAGCTAAAAAGAATCACTCAGGCAGTTTTATCAAGCTGCCGAGCGGCGAAACGCATTATGAAATTAAAGGAAGCGGCGAGCCGATAGTGCTTGTGCACGGCTTTGCAACGCCGTATTTTATCTATGACAAGATATTTGATTTCTTTACGGAAAAAGGCTATAAAGTTTTAAGATACGATCTGCTCGGCAGGGGACTTTCCGAGCGTGTGAAGGGGAAATACAGCCCTGAGCTTTTTGCCCGTCAGCTAAAAGAGCTGACCGATGCGCTGATAAAAGAGGATAGTTTTATTCTTATCGGCACAAGTATGGGCGGAGCCGTTACCGCCGCATTCACGGCTATGAATCCTGAAAGGGTCAAAAAGATTTTCTGGCTTGCTCCTGCCGGTATGAATTTCAAAGCTCCTCTGTATATGAAAATAGCAAACATACCGCCTCTCGGTGAAATAATGTTCAAAATCGCAGGAGGTAAAATTCTGCTTGTCAATTCCTGCAAGGAGCTGATTTATCATAAGGAAGAGACCGATTATTATCTTGAAAAATTTGCCGAAAGTGCGCAGTATAAAGGCTTCCTTCGCTGTACTCTTTCGAGCTTGCGACATACCCTGATGCAGAACGACAAGACTGTCGGTTATTATAAGCAGGTTTCAGCGGCTGAAGTTCCGGCTTGCGCCTTGTGGGGAACGGAAGATAAAACGATGCCTTATTACCAGTCTGAACAGCTTAAAAAGATTTTTCCCGATATTCATTTTTATACATACGACGGTTCGGGGCATATTTTTTTGTTTGACGAGGGCGAAAAAACCTGTAACATTCTATATAATGAAATAACAGATCGGGCGGAGTAACTCTCTGCCCGAAGAGGGTTTTACGCTAAGACCGTTAGAAAACATAGAACTGTCAAATTATATTCTGCGGGGTGAATTTATGCTTTTCGGCGCAATAATCTTTTTTGCTGTCGGCTCAGCCTGCATCGTTTTGGGCTTTCTGATATGGAAAAAGCAGAAACTTTCCTTATTGCATGATTATCATTATCAGAACGTAAAAAAAGAAGATATTCCTGCATATACCGGGCAAATGGGAGCAGGAATGATTGTGTTAGGTGCAGGAATCGCCGCAGCAGGAATATTTGAACTTGCTTCTTCATCTTTCTGGTGGATTCCGCTTGCAGCCGGAATCGTAATCGGGCTGATTGTAATGTACAGAGCTCAGAAAAAGTACAACGGTTCTTTTTTCAGCTGACAAATCAGTCTGTCAACCTGCAATCATAACAGCACGTCTCTATCTGATATTATGGGGGTAATTTTTAATAAAAGGATATTGACATCATCATAAAAAAATGTTATATTATAACGTGTTCGGAGGCATAGCTCAGCTGGTTAGAGCGTTCGCTTGACGTGCGAAAGGTCTGGAGTTCGAATCTCCCTGCCTCCACCATAACTG
>CADAMY010000145.1 GCA_902789095.1 Oscillospiraceae bacterium
TTTTAGGACAGGATTGTGATTTTATGAACAAAGGCAGAAAGAGAATAGCTGTAATCATTGTCAGTATAGTTGCGGTTATAGCGGTTGTTTCAGGCTCTTTAGCTTGGTACTCAAGTACAACATCCATGTCCCAGCAAGCTAAACTTACAGGCTTCCAGAGTAATGGTTATGTGTATTTTGCAACAGAAAACGGAAACTATAAGGCTGTTGCTGACGATAACGGACTGTATGCTCTCAGTCTTGACCCTGCGGCAAGAAACTATGTAGGCAATTTAAGGCTCAACGTAATCCAGAAGGGTTACGCAAGATACTATGTCAGGGTCAAAATGAACGTTCAGTGGACTATGCCTGACGGCACGATAGCTCAGAATATCACACTGCCCTATACTTTTGCAGAAAAATGGTATGATAACCGCGCGGAAGATTACTGCGTATACTATACCGATACAACAGGACTTTTTGAAAAATACGATCAGTCGATCATTACCGGATTTGACGAGGAATCATTCCTCAAAAATTCTCTTACAGAGTCAGCAGTTCCGAAACTGGCGGTTACCGTTGAATCGGTTCAGATAAACAGATACGCCCAGATATGGGGTATTGATAAGCTTCCATGGGAATAATCTTTAAAGGGTGACGGTTATGGCCGCTAAAAAGAAAAATAAATCAAACAAGAAGCCTGCGGTAGGTTCGCCTGCCGCAGGCAGTAATAATAATAGAGAAAAAAACAATTCAAACAACGCCAAAAACAGACCTGTTCAGAATAATAATCGCGGCAATAATAAGCCGAACCAAAACGGCAAAAACTTTTCGCAGGAAAATAAAAAGTCGAATCAGAACGGCAAAAACTTTTCGCAGGAAAATAAAAAGCAGGACAAGAACGGCAAAAACTTTTCGCAGGAAAATAAAAAGCAGGATAAGAACGGCAAAAGCTTTTCGCAGGATAATAAATCGCCGGATCAGAACAGCAAAAAATCCAAGCAAAAGCGTGAGAAAAATTCGGGCAAACCGAAGTCACTTGAAAGCGCTAAACCCCGAAAGGCTAAAAAGAGCAGAAAAAAGATGACGTTCAGGGAGTTTGCCCAAAAATACGACATAGGTAAAATCGCCGCTGCTCTTCTTCTGGCTGCTGCGATAGTTGCGGGAATCATATATCTTATAGTTTCGCTTTTCACAAGCGGAGTTAAAATTCCGGACGAAATCAAAAATGCCGAATATAAAGGGCGGATCGAGTCTTCATCTGTTGCGATCGAAACGGACATTTCCGCAGAACAGCAGAAAATGCTGTCAAAATCCGTCAGCGTTAAAGGCAATAAATCAGCTTTTAAATTCTACACGAACAAAGAGATAGTTATGGAGGATTACTCGGACCCTGCGCTCATTGAATTCGGGTCGGTCAGCTCAAACGAATGCGTGCTGCTGGCTTTCCTGATTGATGAAAACGGCAAGCTGCTTTACCGCTCTCTCGGCGTTGAACCGGGTAAAAAAATCGGCTCGGTTTCGCTGTTTGATTCCGTGCCTTACGGCAAGCACAAGCTGACGCTGATAGTTAACGGATACGACCCCGAAACTTATGAAAAAAAAGGAACGCAGACGACCTCTGTTAATCTTACAATAGGCGCTGATTAAATGAAACATAAAAAAGTTATAATAATTTCTGCTCTGGCGGCAGTTATCTGCATTGCGGCTTTGCTGGCGGAATTGCTTACGCCCGGGATTCTCTGGTGCGTGACGCCGAGCGGAAAAGTCAGGGATGCTTTGCTTGAAGAAATACCCGAGCAGGATCATATCAGCTCTGTTCCCGACGGCGAAATACGTTATCTTATCAATAACAACGTTGTCTTTAATTTTTCAGGCGGAAGGGGAACCCTGATGTTTGAAAACCCCGAAAGCTGCGAATATGACCTTGTATTTACTGTATATGAAATTGTCGGCGACGGAGAAGAGGAAAACGTGCTTTATACTTCGCCGGTCATCAAGCCCGGTCAGAGTCTTTCGGGCGATAAACTGAAAAAACGGATTTCGGCGGGCGAATATGCCTGTATGTATTCCGTTCAGGCTTATTCGGGTGAAAAATATGCAGGCGAGCGAACGGGTCCGCTGACTGTAACGGTAATGAAGCAGAGCATATAAGAAGGTTTTTTATGGAACTTCAGAATAAAATAATACGGATGCTCACGGAAAACGGAGTGAGCGACGTCGGATTTTCAAAACTGCCGGACGGACCTTTCGGCGAAAATTCCTATGCTGTGAGTATAGTTGTTCGCTTGTCTGACGCTGTTGTTGACGAAATTGACGGCGAGCCGACGCACACATATTTTCATCATTACAGAACGGTGAACGCTTTTATAGATAATATGTGCCTGCGTCTCGGTCTTATGCTTCAGAAAGCAGGGTACAGATATATACCCGTCGGCGCTTCACAGAGCATAAATAAAGACGGTTGGAATTACAACGGAAGATATTCCCATAAAAAAGCCGCATCACTCGCAGGGCTTGGCGGAATCGGCAAAAACTCGCTTTTTCTGCATAAGGATTTCGGTCCGAGGGTAAGGCTCGGCACTGTTTTTACCGACTGTCCGTTTGAAACGGCGGAGAGTGAATATGATTCTCCGTGCATATCGTGTGACGCTTGTGTAAAAGCATGCCCTTCGGGAGCCATAAAAGGCGACTTGTGGCAGCCGGGAATGGACAGAGAAGATGTTTTTGACCCGCAGAAATGCAGCGAGTATATGAAAAAAGAATTTAAACACATAGGCAGGGGAGCTGTTTGCGGAATATGCATGAACGTATGCCCTGCAGGAAAAACGAAGGTATAAGAGGAATTATTATGGAACAGAAAAAGCTTGACAGAATAAATGAACTCGCGAGAAAATCTAAGGCGGAAGGACTGAGCGCCGAAGAAAAAATCGAGCAGGCTCAGCTCAGGAGCGAATATATAGCGGCTTACAGGGCAAGCCTTGTTGCGGCGCTTGAAAACACTTATATTGTTGACGAAAAGGGCAACAAAACAAAGGTTCAGAAAAAGAAAAGAGAAATACATTAAAACATAGCTGCCGTATTCAGCAGGATGCGGCAGTATTTTTTTTGACAAAAAATCTTGACAATTCAGTATGTTTAATGGATAATATAATTACAGAAATTCGGAGGTGTTTTGATGAAAAAAGTATTATCAATAATTATGGCGATGCTGTTCATCGTTTCAGCATTTGCTCTGCCGTCTTCTGCAAAAGGTGATTATACTATTGTTTCACCTTATGAAGACGTAATCTGGAGCGGCAAAAACGCATGGGGCGCCTATAAAGGCAACCTGCATACCCATTCAACCGTCAGCGACGCTGAGATGGATTATAATGAAATGATAATAGAGCATTATAACCAGGGCTTTGATTTTCTTGCTATGACCGACCACGGAGTTACGGGCAAAGTTTGGAATGAAGAGCCGACTCATATTCCGCTCTATCTTTATCAGTATATCATCGGCAACAAAACAACAAAGCTCACTGATGAAGAATATGAAGGCATCACGACCGGCACTTACCCTGTAAACGGACAGGCAAGAGGCAAGGGCATGACCTGCGTTACAAACGGAAACGAGCTTAACGCTCTCACCATTACAAAATGCCATGTAAACGGTATGTTCCTGCCTGATCATAAAGGCGACAATTATCTTGGTTACGAAAACGACCACGAAGGCGCAGTAAGACTTGCAGACAAAGCGGGCGCAATGTCCTTTATCAATCATCCGGGTGACTGGCTCAATTCAAACAGAGGAATTGAGATAGTTTCCGATCCTGAAAACGTCAAGTATTTTTCAGACATTCTTCTTAAATATGATTCATGCCTCGGCATGGAAGTTTTCAACGAGCGCAACCACGTTACAGCTTACGACAGAATCCTTTGGGATAACGTGCTTATGAACTGCCTGCCTTACGGCAAGAGAGTTATCGGCTTCTCAAACAATGACGCTCACTATTATGAGCATATTGATTCATCATATTCAGTATTTATGATGGAAGAAAACAACGTTGAAAACATTAAAAAGACAATGCAGAGCGGCGCATTCTTCTGCGTTACAAGAGAGCTGAGAAACAATGACATTATCGGCCCTGCTGAAGAATTTGACGTAAGATATTCCGAAACTCCGTATCCGCAGTTTACAGAGCTTTCTGTTGACGGACACAAAGTTACGGTCAAAGCCAAGAACTGCAACCTTATCCAGTGGATCGCTAACGGCAAGATTTTTGAATCTAAGACTCTTGAGCAGTCAGAGGACGAAACGACTTACGTTATCGACCTTGATACTGTTGAAAACGCAGAGGACTTCATGTATATCAGATGCGAGCTTTTCGGCGAAGGCGGATGCATGCTTTCTCAGGCGCTCGTAATTGATGACGGCACAGAGCCTCTTGAATACGTTGCAGATAATTCTTTCAAAGCAAAGATGGCAAACTTCTGGCACAGATTCACTTCTTTAAGAATTTTCGTACTCATCAAGCTCCTTATTGATGAAATACTCGACAGATAAAACAAAAACAGCCTGCCCGAACAGTTAATCCGGGCAGGCTGATTTTTTGCTGTGATTTAATCTTTTATATCCTCAATATTTGCGGCGAGGGGATTCCCCGTTGACGAAACCTTGACCGTGCCGCCTTTTGTTTCAAAGTAATCTTTCAGCATTGCGTCAAATTTGTTGGCGTCCGTCTGAGTTTCAAGCATATAGCCGATATACGCGTCGCCGCCGGCGTTTATTATTTCATAGTTTTCGTTATATTCCAGCTCGTAGCCGTATTCCTTGCCGTCAAGCGTGCAGACGTAGCTCGTTGTGCCGAAAATTTCTCTTGCTCGTGAATGATTCGCTATTCCAAAAGAAACCGCTATAACAAAAACAACGATTCCTGCGATGATGATCCCTATGACAGCCTTCCAGATTCTTTTGGCTCTTCTGTTTTTTACGGCGAGCTGTTCGTTTATTCTGGAGAGCTGTTCTATTATTTCGCTGTTGCTGACTTCAGCGGCTTTTTTGCTTGTATTCTGAATCATTTCACCGCCGAGCAGAACGGCAACGTCTGTTTCGAGCACGTCGGCTAATTTTATCAGCATATCGGAATCGGGCACGGACAATCCTTTTTCCCATTTTGAAACCGTCTGCCTGACTACGTTGAGCCTGATGGCAAGTTCTTCCTGTGTAAATCCTTTTTGTTTTCTCAATGTTTTTATTGTTTCACTGAGCATATTATCATCTCCTTGACTGCAGTATAACACGG
>CADAMY010000146.1 GCA_902789095.1 Oscillospiraceae bacterium
TATGCTTATTTCCCACAAGATATTCTCCCCTGCCGAGCTTCGTTCAAGGCACGATATAATGCTTGAAAATTACTGCAAAGCCGTAAACATTGAAGCGCTTACAATGACCGATATGGTTCAAAAAGAGATACTCCCCGCAATAGAGAAATATCTTAAAGAGCTTTCCGAGACAGCAAGCGCAAAAGAAGCAGCGCTTCCCGGAATATCATGCAGATACGAAAAAGATATAATCAAAAAGCTTTCGGGACTTGTTGATGAAATATACAGCGCAAACGCAGAACTTGAGGCTTCGATGATAAAATACAATGAAATAACCGATATAACCGAAGCTTCACAAATGATAAGGGACGTTATACTTCTGCAGATGGCAGAGCTTCGCGTACCGTGCGACGAAGCCGAAAAGATAACCGCTGAAAAATACTGGCCGTTCCCGACATACGACAAACTCCTTTTCAGCGTTAAATAAAGATTGAGAAAAAAATCCTGCTCTGTCTGACTGACGGGGCAGGATTTTTGCCGTTTTGAAATTTATTGTTTAAAATCACTTGAAAACAGCAGCGATTTGTGATACATTTAAAGTACCACACAAAAAACAAACCGAGAGGTTTTATAACATTGCAATTCAAGGCTGCATTTTTTTGTTAAAAATGTTGGCTTCACATCCTTATGCCTCTGAGTTGCAGTAGATATATTGAATGTTTTTTGTGTGGTAGCAAATCGAAGCGCAGCATTTTTGGTGTGTGTGATTCCATTTGCACACACTTTTTTTGCTGCATTTTTTGGAGGTATGGGAATGAAAAAAGTAAAAAAACTATTGTCAATTCTTTTGGTCGCTGTGATGCTGATATGTATTGCGCCGATCGCGGATTTGGGGATTAAAGCAAGCGCGGCAACATGTGTAGATCTTTATCCAGATTCAACTTACGGTTATAATTGTGTAGCTTATGCTCGTTCGCAAGTTCCGAGTTTACCTAGCGGTATAACATACTACAATGAAAAACTTGCTATAATAAACACATATACTCCTGTTGTTGGGGCAGTTGCAATTATTCCTTCAAGCAATTCCCCTTCATATGGTCATGTTGCGGTCGTTTTTGGAATAAACGGCAGCCAAATAACAGTGAGAGACGGTAACTATCACCCGGGGTATATTACAGAAAGAACAGGAACAGCTTCAGAACTGAAAATACAAGGTTACTGGGCACCATCGCAGTCAGGTCATAACCCTACACCTAATTTAGAATCGTGCACCGGCGGCGAGGGAACAATATCAATTTCAGGCTGGGTATTTGATGCAGATGACTATAATGCTTCTATAGAAATACATGTTTATATTGGCGGAGATGATGGACACAGCGGTATTATTGCAAATAAGTACCGACCGGATGTAAATGCCGCCTATGGCTGTGGCGATTATCACGGTTTTTCCGAAACGATAACCACAAACAAAAGAGAAACCCAATCCGTAGCAATTGCTGCTATAAACGTTGGCGAGGGAGATACAGTATGGTTTTGGACAGGAGAAGTTTATATTTCTGAACCTGATACAGAAGCGCCAATTATAACAAATACAACAACAGTATCAGATTCTAACGGCTATACAATCACCTGTAATGTGTCTGACAATGTTGGTGTTACAAGAGTACGCTTCCCGACATGGACAGATTATAACGGACAAGACGATTTGATTTGGCATGAAGGAACGATCAGCGGCAATACAGCATCTTGTTATATAAGCAAAGCTGAACATAATAACGAAACTGGGCTGTCCATAACAAATATTTACGCATATGATGCTGCGGGTAACGAGAAAACGGGTGGAGCGGCAGTTTATATTCCTGAGCCTGATACAGAAGCACCGATAATAACAAATACAACAACAGTATCAGATTATTACGGTTATACAATCACCTGTAATGTGTCTGACAATGTTGGTGTTACAAGAGTACGCTTCCCGACATGGACAGATTATAACGGTCAGGACGATTTGATTTGGCACGAAGGAACAATCAGCGGTAACACAGCATCATGTTATATAAGTAAATCTGAACATAATAATGAAACAGGACTGTACATCACGCATATTTACGCATATGATGCTGCAGGTAATGAGAAAACGGGTGGAGCGGTTGTTGATGTGAAGCCGTACTATTATCTTACATTTGACGTTAATCATGACAATATCCGTCAAAATCTTTATAAGCCGACAAGAGTAAGTAAAACTCTAAATGGCGTTAATTATTCGTATGATTCAGAAACTAATACTATGTTCCTTAACGGGACATTGACAGACAGTGTGGCTATTGACAGATTTGCTTTTAGTCCTGCTGCAGATTCTGTATATAAGATTACAACAAATGTTGTATCAGGTTCTATTTCCGGAGGATATTTTGTAATTGAGGTTCAAACCAGTTCCGGAAACGCTTTGAGCAAAAGAATCTATCTTGATACAGATAAAGATAACTCTGCGATTTGGAAATTTGACTCTGAATCAGCGGCTGAAGCTGACAACATCTATACATGGCTCTATACAGATCCCGGAACAACAGCCGCTTTTGATAATGCTGTTATAAAAGTTAAAATAGAAAAACTTAATTTAGAAAACGATTCGGCGTCTGAGTTTTCGCCGTGTATGAAAGGTATGCATGTTGATGAGACGTACGGAACATTAATGACCCCTGTTCGTGAAGGTTATGATTTCCTCGGTTGGTATACAGAACCAACAGGCGGAACAAAGATCACATCGGATTCAACATATCCGGCATCAGATCAGACTCTTTACGCTCATTGGTCACGTTTCGCCGTTAAAGAAGGCAGTACAGCGGTCATTGACGGCAGCTATATTTACGGTCTTAAAACAAAGCTGACAGCGGCTAATATCAAAAATATATTCCTTGATTATGAAGGAGTTGAAGTAACCTTGACAAAAGCCATTGAGGACGCAAGATATTACGGCACAGGCTCAACGGTAACCGTAAAATATTCAGACGGAACAGAAGAAGTTTACACAATAATTATTTTCGGCGACATTGACGGTAATGCGATCATCGACAGCGACGACGCTTTCTCGGTGCTTGAAGCATCGTATGACAATTCACTGTTTAACGCTGCGCAGAAAAAAGCCGCAAATGTTGACGGCGTCCGCAGAATCAGCATAGACGACTACTCGATAATCAACGACGCTGCTTTGGGAATCAGCGAAATTGATCAGACTGCGGTATAATTACATAAAATATTGATTCACGGGGTAAAGCTTCGGCTTTACCCCGTGATCTTTATCTAAAATACATTTTTGTCATCTCAAGCGTATTTTTGTATATTATATACAGATTCCCGAACGGCGCCGGCGCAAGGCTTGCGGCTGTTTCAAACGGGATATTCTCAATCTCTTCCGCAGTATAAACCGACTCGTCTATCGTAACGGCAATCTGCTCATCTTCCCTTGCGGCGTAGATCATGGCAGGTTTTATGCCCGATTCGATCGCCATCATATTATTTTTTGCGGCAAATACGCCCATAGCTATGAGCATCACCGAAACGGTTATCACTATAAAAGTGATATATGACGATACCAATTTCTGCGTCTGAGTTCGTAAATCCTTCATAATGCACCTCACAAGATGATATTTATATTTATTATTAACGCTTATTTGTAAATAATTACAAAAAAATTAAAATAATCTGAAATATATTTTATGTTTTAATGTTGAAAAAAAACAGATTTCATATTATAATATAAAGGACTAAATTAGTTTAATTTACATAAGGAGAAATTGTTATGGCACTTACAAACAATAAGTCGATCCTTGACTGGGTTGACGACAAAATTGCCCTCCTCAAGCCCGAAAGCGTAATGTGGATCGACGGCAGCGAAGAGCAGCTCGAGCAGCTTCGCAAAGAGGCTTGTGAAACAGGCGAAATGACTAAGCTCAACGAGGACCTCCTTCCCGGATGTCTCCTTCACAGAACTAAACCCAACGACGTTGCTCGTGTTGAAGGCCGTACTTTCATCTGCACTCCTACCAAAGAGCAGGCAGGTCCCACAAACAACTGGGAAGATCCCGACGTTATGTATAAAAAGCTCTATGATATAGCGAGAGATTCTTACAAAGGCAGAACGATGTACGTTATCCCCTACTCAATGGGTCCCGTTGGTTCAAAGTTTTCAAAAGTAGGTATTGAGGTTACTGACTCTATCTACGTTGTTCTCAACATGGCTATCATGACAAGAGTCGGCAAAGACGTTATGGACGTTTTCGGTGACGAAAACAACGACTGGGTAAGAGGACTTCACTGCAAATGCAACGTTGAAGAAGAAAACAGATACATCTGCCAGTTCCCGCAGGATAATACGATCATCTCTGTTAACTCAGCTTACGGCGGAAACGTTCTTCTCGGCAAAAAATGCTTCGCTCTTCGTATTGCTTCGTATCAGGGAAAAAACGAAGGCTGGCAGGCAGAGCATATGCTCATCCTCGGTCTTGAAAATCCCAAGGGCGAAATCAAATACATCTGCGCCGCTTTCCCCTCAGCCTGCGGCAAAACAAACCTTGCTATGCTCGTTCCTCCCGAAGGATATAAAAAGAAGGGCTACAAAGTTTGGTGCGTAGGCGACGATATCGCATGGATCAGAAAAGGCGCTGACGGCAGACTTTATGCCATTAATCCTGAAAACGGATTCTTCGGCGTTGCTCCCGGCACAAATGAAAAATCAAACCCCAACGCTCTTGCAGCTACAAGAAAGGGTACTATTTTTACAAACGTTGCTCTTAACCTTGACAACAACACAGTATGGTGGGAAAGCCTTGACAAGAATCCGCCCGAGCACGCTCTGGACTGGAAAGGCAACCCCTGGAACGGCAAAACAAGCAAAGAAAAAGGCGCTCATCCCAACAGCCGTTTCACAGCTCCCGCAAAGAACTGCCCCTGCATCAGCAGCGAATTTGAAAATCCGGACGGCGTTCCGATTTCAGCATTCGTATTCGGCGGCAGACGTGCTGCGCTTACTCCCCTTGTTTATCAGTCAAGAGACTGGAATCACGGTGTATTCGTTGGCTCAATCATGGCTTCTGAAACAACGGCAGCCGCAACAGGCGCAGTAGGCGTAGTACGCCGCGATCCGATGGCTATGCTTCCGTTCTGCGGCTACGATATGGGCGATTACTGGCAGCACTGGATCGACATAGGCAAGACTCTTGACCCCGATAAAGCTCCCAAGATTTTCAATGTAAACTGGTTCCGCAAGGAT
>CADAMY010000147.1 GCA_902789095.1 Oscillospiraceae bacterium
GCTTGCTTTTCTGATTCCGACTACGTTTGCCGTATCTTTTTTCTTGAAGAAAATATCAAGAACGGGTTTGTAGAAAAAGAATTCGCCGACGATAAAGAAAAGGGTAAGAACTGTAAGCGCAACCGATACAACGTAAAGACCGAACATCATAGCGATAATGGCGATCATCATAAGAACTGAGCCTATCGGCACCCAGGACATAAACGCCTTGTCGCTGGCTTTAAGCGGCTCGATCCTTGCCTCGTCGCAGAATTTATCCGCATCCGCTTTAAAGTATTCCCTTGCCTTTGCGTCGTTTTCGCTGCCTACCGGTCTCGGTCCGTAAGTTTTGCTGACGTTTTTAACGCTTTTTATAGCATAATTGGTATACTCACGAACCCTTGCGGGGTACTTGTCGATGCTTTCACATGCTTTCATAAAAAATCAATCCTCTCTTGAAATTAAAAAAAATCTATGTTAAAATAATTAAAAATATTGGATAGGAGATAAGAATATGTCACGCAACAAATTAATTCCGATAATCGCCGGAGTCCTTTGCGTTGTTGTTTTAGGTTCAGTTTTCGGCGTATCGGCTCTGAATAAAAAGTCAGGAAAAGATAACGCTGAACCGTCTTCAGTTTCTCAAACCGGTTCATCTTATCAAACTATAACAGCAGACAACTCTCAAACAGGTGATGGAACAGAATATTTAATGACAACTGAGAGCGTTGCCGATGATAATTCTGAATCCGTTTCTTCAAAATCCGGAGCTTCTTCAGCTCAGAATTCTCAAAACGCTGTTACAACGGTTACAGCCGCTCCGTCTTCCTCCAAAGCATCATCAGCCGGTAAATCAACCACCAAAAGCACTGCTTCAACAGCAGAAAAAAGCGATTATCTGTACGCTTATGCGGGATTCAACCCCGTTACGACGGATATGAGCGTTCCGGTTGAAAAACTTCTGCTCAACCGTAAATACAAACTGCCCGACGGATACGTTCCGAAACTTACAGAAGCCGTGAAAGGCAGCGGAGTTAAAATGGATTACCGCGTTGCTCCTCATTATCAGGAAATGTATAACGCCGCCAAGAAAGACGGTATAACGCTCACACCTGTTTCAGGCTACCGTTCATACGAAAGACAGAAAAACAACTTTGAGAATCAGATCAAAGAATATATGAACCAGGGCATGAACAAGGTTGACGCAACAGTCAAGGCGTCGCAGATAAGACTGCTTCCCGGTACGAGCGAACATAACGCCGGTCTTGCCATGGATATCTGTTCACTGAGTGAAACTTTTGAAAACACAAAGGAATTCAAATGGCTTCAGGCTCACGCTCACGAGTACGGATTTATAATGAGATACCCGAAAGATAAAGTAAACGTTACAAAAATCATTTATGAGCCGTGGCATTACAGATATGTCGGAACAGATCTTGCAAAACAGCTCAAATCAAGCGGCCAGGTACTTGAAGAATACCTCGGCAAAGACGCATGATAAATTTATATTCAAGAAAAGAGAGCCTTTAAAAGGGCTCTTTTTCTTTCAAAAGCAAGAGTTATAATACAACATTATTGTAAAAAATTCAAGACTATTTTACATTATTCCACAAAATATAATCCTTTACAAGCAGCGCTCTTACGGGAGCGCCGTCAACAGCGCCGATTTTTACCGGCGGGGCTATCAGAAAATAATTTCCGGGCTCGACGTTTTTAAGGTCAAGTCCTTCAAGAATCGCAACTCCGTTGCCAAGGAAAGCTCTGTGCGGTTTTGTCTGATCTCCCGCTCTGCCGACGGAATCGGAGTCTATGCCTATAAGACAGATGCCCGTGTCAACAGCTTCATAAGCCGCGGAATCCATAAAACGGCACAGTCCGTTGCCTTTGATGAGAAGCCGCTCGCACTTCCTGGGGAAATATTTATTTACATATTCTCCGGAAATAACTCCCGGAGGAACTTCAATAACGGTACAGGGTCCGATAAATTTTGAAACATCGACCTCGTCGATTTTTTCGCCGTCCTCAATAAAATGATACGGCGCATCGGCATGAGTGCCTGTATGCAGGCATGCGTATAATGCGGAAAGGTTGCACCCTCCGTTTTCAATAGTGCTTACCTGCTCGCATCGTGTTTTGGGATCGCCGGGATATTCAACAGTTTTAAGCAAAGTTCTGGAAATATCAATGATCTGCAATCTTAACACCTCGTTTTACATTCTGTTTATTCCGCGTTTTCTTTCAATGATTCCATTTTAAGATATGCGTTTATGAATCCGTCAAGGTCGCCGTCCATTACAGCGTTGATGTTGCCGCTTTCAAAACCTGTGCGGTGATCCTTTACAAGAGTGTACGGCATAAATACATATGAGCGGATCTGACTGCCCCAGCCGATTTCCTTCTGGTCGCCTTTGATGTCTTCGATTTTATCAAGATGCTCGCGCTCTTTGATTTCGATAAGCTTTGATTTGAGCATTCTCATGGCAACCTCTCGGTTCTGATGCTGGCTTCTTTCTATCTGGCAGGAAACTACGATATTTGTAGGCAGATGGATAAGTCTTACGGCGGAGGATGTTTTATTGACCTTCTGACCGCCTGCTCCCGAAGCTCTGTAAACTTCCATTTTTATATCTTCGGGTTTAATTTCAACCTCAATCGTATCGTCGATTTCAGGCATAACCTCAAGAGAAGCAAAAGAAGTATGCCTTCTGCCCGAAGCGTCAAACGGAGAAACTCTGACAAGACGGTGAACGCCTGCTTCACTCTTTAAGAAACCGTATGCGTTTTCGCCCTCGATGATAAGAGTAGCGGATTTAAGTCCTGCTTCATCGCCGTCAAGGAAATCAACCATACTGACTTTGAAATTATGCTTTTCGCCCCAGCGGGAATACATTCTTACAAGCATCTCTGCCCAATCCTGAGCTTCGGTGCCGCCTGCGCCGGCATGGAACGTAAGAACTGCGTTTTTATCGTCATATTCGCCAGAAAGCAGCGTGCTCAGCGTAAGCTTGTCGAGCTGTTCAATAAAGCTGTCAACATTCTTTGAGCATTCCTCGATCATGCTTTCGTCTTCTTCTTCATCAGAAAGCTCGATCATCATCAGTCCGTCGTCAAACGAGGCTTTGAGATCATCATAAGCTTTTATTTTATTTTTAAGCGAAGCAATTTTCTGAAGGACTTTCTGCGAATTTGCAAGATCGCCCCAGAAATCCTCCTGAGCCGTCATCTCTTCAAGCCGAGCCTGTTCCGCTTTCAACTCGTCAAGCCCCAGCGCTTCTTTCAGCTCCCCGAGCTTATCCTCATACCCCAGAAGCTTAAGTCTTAACTCTTCAAACTGTAACATAACAAACCTCACTAAATAATTATACTGCTTAAATATATATTATACAGGAAAAGTGCAATAAAGTAAAGAAACTTTTAACATAATCATTGAAAAAAATTTATAAATAGTTTACAATAATAAGGAATTATGTGGTATAATAAAATGAAACATTTTGATTACGGAGTATTTTTATGGACTATATAAATGAAATCTGTCCTGTGTGCAAACGTCAGTTCGGATCTGATGACGATATCGTCGTTTGTCCCGACTGCGGAACTCCTCACCACAGAGATTGCTGGAACGTTAAAAAAGCGTGTGAAAATTCAGCTCTGCACGGTGAAGGATTCGAATGGAAGCCGATGGCCGTAAAAAATCAGCCTGCCGAAAATCCTTCTGTCGTTGCAGAAACCAAATCAACCTCCGAAGGCGGAACTTTTGCCGCACTTCCGAGGATGACTATGGTCGAGAGCGAAGAGGATATTGAAAATCTTCTTCTGCGCGGTATGGGCTACCAAAAGGACGAAACCGTTGACGGAATAAGCGTAGGCGACGCCGCGCTTTACATCCAGCAGGGCGCACGGGGATATATCAGAAAATTCAAAACAAAAAAGTTTTCTTTCAACTGGGCGGCATTCTTCTTTTCTCCGGCATGGTTTTTTTACAGAAAGCTTTATAAAGCTGGAGCAATAATTCTTGCTGTTTTCGTTGCGCTGGCGCTTTTCACTTATCCGATGATCGAAAAGCTTGATGAGCAGACCGTTGCGCTGGAATCAAAAATCACTCAGATCGTCGGTGACGAAAATAATTTTTCTTCTTCCGTACTTGCGCAGAATGAAGATCTTCTCAACGAATCAAAAGCTCTTCTGAAAGGCTACGCTTTATATTTTCTTATAAATATGCTCGCACCCGGTCTTGTTTCGGCTCTGATTGCAAACGAGCTATATAAAAAGAAAATGATCCGGGACATCAAAAACATCAAAGAAGATTCAAAAAACGAAGATACGCAGTTTGAAAAAGCGTTGATAATGCAGAAAGGCGGCGTTTCCCTGCTGTGGGGAGCGGTAGTTCTGTTTGCTTCATCATATCTGCCCGAGCTTTTGCTTCAGGCGGGAAATTTTTTCAGTGACATTTTTTAACACATAAATTATTTGGAGGTAGTATTTATGAAAATCAAAAAAGCGGTTATTCCTGCGGCAGGTCTCGGCACGAGAGTTCTTCCGGCATCAAAATCCGTTCCGAAAGAAATGCTCAACATCGTTGACAAGCCCGCTATCCAGTACATCGTTGAAGAAGCGGCTGCGGCAGGCATTGAAGACATTCTGATTATAACCAACAGAGGCAAGGGCGTTATAGAAGATCATTTTGACCACAACTACGAGCTTGAAGACAAGCTTGCAAAAAATCCCGCAAAAAAAGATATTTACGACGTTGTTGCGGCAACAGCGGATATTGCAAACGTTTATTTTGTACGTCAGAAGGAAACAAAGGGTCTCGGTCACGCTATTATGAAGGCTAAAGCGTTTATAGGCAACGAGCCGTTTGCGATTCTTTACGGCGACGACGTTATCGTTAACTACGAAAACAATCCCGTAACAAAACAGCTTGTTGAAACTTATGAAAAATACGGCAAGGGTGTTGTCGGCGTTAAGGAAGTTCCGAGAAAAGACGTTTCCAAATACTGTTCGCTTGACGTTACTCCGCTTGAAGGCAACAAGATAATGAACGTTCACAAAATCATCGAAAAGCCGACGGAAGAACAGATTATGTCCTGCTACTCCATCCTCGGCAGAGTTATTGCTCCCCCCTGCGTATTTGATTACCTTGAGGAAGACCTTGCAAACACTCCCGAAGGCGAAGAGCTTTATTTTACAGACACTCTTACCCGTCTCGCCGTTGAAGGCAGACTTCTCGCTCAGGACTTTGACGGAATCCGTTACGA
>CADAMY010000148.1 GCA_902789095.1 Oscillospiraceae bacterium
TTGCCGATATAGGCGGCGAAGCCGTTGTAACTTCGCTCAAAGATAAAAAAGGGCTCGTTGAAGTTCAGATGGGTTCTATCAAAACAAGAGTTAAAGAAGAAAATCTTCGTCTTGTTGAAAAGCAGAAGAAAAAGAGCGTTGCCCCTTACCGCTCCGCCAATCAGATGGACAGCCGCAAATCCATGTCGGCGCAGACAAGCGTTGACCTTAGAGGTATGACGGTTGAAGAATGTCTGATGACTCTTGACAGATTTATGGACACGGCGCTCAGAACGGGGCTTCACGAATTCACGGTAATTCACGGCAAAGGCACGGGCAAACTGCGCACAGCCGTAAGAGAATATCTCAAAAAGAGCCCTTATGTAAAAAGTCACCGTCTCGGCACGTTCGGCGAGGGTGAAGACGGAGTAAGCATAGTCACATTAAAATAACGGAGAATTTATAATATATGATACCGAAAGAAGCAGAAAAAGTTTTGCTGAAAGTTCAGAAACCGGGCAGATACGTCGGCGGCGAACTCAACAGCGTTATGAAAGACAAAAGCAGAATAAGTCTCAGGTACGCTTTCTGTTTTCCCGATACTTACGAAATCGGGATGTCGCACCTGGGAATGAAAATTCTTTATTCCTGCGTAAATGAGCGTGACGATGCGTGGTGCGAAAGAGTTTTTGCGCCGTGGGTAGATATGGAAGAGCAGATGCGCAAAAACAATATTCCTCTCTATGCGCTTGAAAGCGGCGACCCGGTCAAAGATTTTGACATGGTCGGATTCACGCTTCAGTATGAGCTGAGCTATTCCAATATGCTCAATATGCTCGACCTTGCGGGGATACCTATTTATTCTTGTGAGCGTGAAAGCCTTACTCCGCTTGTCGTTGCGGGAGGGCCTTGCGTATGCAACGCCGAGCCGATAGCCGATTTTGTTGATATATTCATGCTCGGCGAAGGCGAGGAAGTTACAAACGACCTGCTTGACCTGCTGAAATTACATAAACAGAAAGGCTCATCAAAGCATGAATTTTTATGCGAAGCGGCAAAGATTCCGGGCATTTACGTTCCGTCTTTTTATGACGTTGAATATAACGACGATAATACAATAAAAAGCGTAAACCCGAAATACACGGCGCCCCAAAAAGCCGTAAAAAGAATCATCAGCGATCTTGATAAAGTTTATTATCCCGAAACGTTCATAGTTCCGTCAATCGAAATAGTTCACGACAGAGTGACGGCTGAAATTTTCAGAGGCTGCATAAGAGGATGCAGATTCTGCCAGGCAGGATTTATTTACAGACCGATAAGAGAAAAAAGCGCCGACGTAGTAAACGAACAGAGTATATCGCTTTGCAGAACGACGGGATATGATGAAATCTCGCTTTGCTCACTGAGCACGAGCGACTACACCGAAATTGAGTCCTTGCTTGACAAGATGCTTGACTGGTCGGTTGAAAAGAAAATAAACGTTTCCCTTCCTTCGCTCAGGGTCGATAATTTTTCTGACGAGCTGATGAAAAAGCTGACCGCTGTCAGACGAAGCGGTCTTACCTTTGCTCCGGAAGCCGGAACTCAGAGGCTCCGTGACGCAATAAATAAAAACGTTACCGAAGAAGAAGTTCTTACAACGGCAAACAAGGCTTTTTCGGGAGGATGGACAAGCGTCAAGCTGTATTTTATGATAGGACTGCCGACAGAAACTCTTGACGACGTAGCAGGAATAGCCGAGCTCGGTCAGAAAGTTGTAAACGCCTTTTATTCCCATCCCGATAAGCCGAAAGGAAAAGGCGTTACCGTTAATATCAGCGCGTCTTCTTTTGTGCCGAAGCCGTTCACGCCTTTCCAATGGGAAGCGCAGGACACTATGGAACAGCTTGAAGAAAAGCAGAAGCATCTGCTTGCAAGCGTTAAAACAAAAAAAATAAACGTGAGCACTCATTTTACGCCTACGAGCTTTCTTGAAGGCGTATTTGCAAGAGGCGACAGAAGACTTTCAAAAGTAATGGAGCTTGCGTGGAAAAAAGGCTGTCGTTTTGACGGCTGGGACGATCAGTTCAAATTCGATCTGTGGATGCAGGCTTTTGACGAATGCGGAATCGACCCGCATTTTTACGCAAACCGCAAGCGCGAATTTGACGAAATTCTGCCGTGGGATCATCTTGACTACGGCGTAAGCAAGAAATTCCTGATGAGAGAAAACGAAAAAGCTCACAGAAGCGAAACAACGCCGCATTGCCGCCTTAAATGCTCAGGATGCGGAGCGAACAAGCTCAACGGAGGTGTCTGCCATGCGATGCGTTAGAGTCCATTTTACAAAAACGGGCAGAATGATTTATGTATCCCACCTTGACGTCAACAGAATGATGACAAGAGCTGTCAGACGAGCCGAGCTTCCGATGTGGTACACCGAGGGATTCAATCCACATCCTTATATCGCTTTTGCTTTGCCTCTATCACTCGGTCAGAGCAGCGAATGCGAGTTTATGGATATTAAAATCGAAACGGATATGACAAACGAAGAAATAAAGAAACGTCTGTCCCCCGTTATGCCCGAAGGCGTCAGAATACTCAGCGTAGGCGAGCCTGACGGAAATATAAACGAGATAACCGCCGCAAGTTATTCCGTAAACCTTGAATTTGCAAGTCATGAAGACGCTGAAAGATTTTACAGCGGCGCAATTTCTGCGCTCGACGGCGACGAGCTCATGGCGGAAAAAATGGGCAAAAAAGGTCACCGGAAAGTACTCAAGCAGGTAAATCTTATTGAGCAGATATACAAAAAATCACTGTCGCTTGACGGATGCTGCATAAACCTTGAGCTGACAGTCGCTGCAGGAAATACCGTAAACCTGAACCCTGCTTTGCTTACGGAAACGCTTGAGAAGCAGATAGGAATTATACCCGAATCACAAAGGATCACACGGACCGGCATTATATTTAAAGGAGAATAAACATGGGCTCAGTAAAAGAGAACAAAAAGGATATAATTCTTACTGCTGTTTTCGGTTTGTTCCTGTTTCTATTTTTATTTTTTGTTCTGTATATCAATTTTATTTCAAATCCGGCTTATTACGACGGCGATATGTACGCCGATTTAAATCTTGCGAAAGAACTCTGGAAAACCAAGTCTTTATTGCCGGCTGAATGGTATTTCGGCAACCAGTTGTCTGTCGTTTCCACTCCTGTGCTGGCGGCGCTGATTTACGGCATATGCGGTAAATCAATAATTGCAATGGCAGCCGCTTCGTCGCTTATGACGGTGTTTGTTTTTGCCGCATTTGATTTTATGCTTCGCCCTTATACAAAGATGTATGCAAGAATCGGCGGTTTCCTTATAATGGCGGCATATTCTGCCGCTGTGCTGCATCTTGCAAAAGGAATACAGGGCTGGCAGTTGTTTTTTACAATGTGCAGCTACTACGCTGCATACCTTATATGCGCAATGCTTTCTTTCGGCTGCTATGCACGGATAAAAAGCGGCGGCAATCTTTCAAAATCCTTTTGGATCGCGGCGGTAATTGCCTGCGTACTGAGCTTCGGCACCGGAATGCAAAGCATACGGCAAACGGAAGTCATGGTTATTCCGATGGTTCTGTTTGAAGCGGTCAGCATAATTTGTAAAAAGTCAACCCGTCGTTCCGCCGCATTTACGGCAGCCGTTGCAGCGTGTAATATCGCAGGACTTATACTGATACGTTTTTTACCCTTTAAGCAGCACAAAATATTCGGCGAAACCCGGATTCTGCCTCCGTCAAAGATAATTTCCGAACTGCCTGTATTCCTGAAAAACATAGGTAAATACATAATCTGCAAAGACTATTCTGCGGGCGCTCAGGCAGGAATGTTCATACTGCTTGCCGTTGTATCGGCAGGGCTTATACTGCTGATACGAAAATCAGTAAAAGAAAAAAAACTTGTCAGCTTTTCAACGCTTCTGATACTCATGGGCATCGGCGTTGCAGGCGTTGCGGCGCTTGATCTGTTCACAGCTATGAACGTGCGGAACATATATTACTTTATGATTTATCCCATAGCAGGGGTTTCGGCGGCATATCTGCTTAGCTCGCTGAAGGGTAAAAGCCTTGCCGTGACAGCCTCCGCCGTATGTATCTGTTTCGCGGCGACTGCAGGGCTTCGCTTCTGCGGCATCATGAAAGAAAACCGGGCCGAAAACCGTGCAGATATCTACTCGCAGGTCTCGTCTTTTCTGGAAGACGAAGGGTATCGGACGATATATTCAGATTGGAACATCGGAGCGCGTATCGCAGTTGCATCTGATGACCGCGTGCAGGCAGGACTTTGGCGTTTTGATATAAACACAGCTTCTTCATCAGATCAGACGAATGTTCAGAACGAGCTGTTTCTGCCGGTGGAATATCTCAGTATTCCGCATATTTTTGAAAAAGAATCGACGCAGGACACTGCGTATGTAATCGGTAAAGATGCATTCACAGCAGTACCCGCTGCGGCGGAAAAATTTGGCGCAAGTGTCAATAAGATTGCCGAATTCAGCGATAAAAAAGGTCAGACCTTCATCGTTTTCACTTCAGACAAGCCTCTTTGCAGTCTGACGTATACCGCAAAATACGGAAAGTCCATTGATTTTTAACTTTTTTTAAAAAAAGGCTTGAATTTACATTTGGTTTATGATATGATAATTCAGCATTTGTATCCGCTTGTTCACAAGTGGGGATTTAATGCCCAACATTAAAGCGGTCGGTCCTCTGCTGCGTTAGCGGCATGAACGCCTGAAATTTTCGGGAGGTCTGTTATGGACGCAATTAAACTCATTTCTCAGGATTCTCTTAAAGAGAACGTGCCTGAGGCAATCAAAGTAGGTAACACCGTAAGAGTACAGGTTAAGATTCGTGAAGGCGAAAGAGAAAGACTTCAGGCATTTGAAGGTATCGTTATCGCCGTTAAAGGCGCCGGTGTTTCCAAAACATTTACTGTCCGCCGTGTATCATACGGCGTAGGCGTTGAAAGGGTGTTCCCCGTTCATTCACCTAACGTTGACAGCGTTGAGCTCGTAAGAGCAGGTAAAGTTCGCAGAAGCAAGCTCTATTATCTGCGTGACAGAGTCGGTAAAGCTGCTAAAGTTAAGCAGAAACTCGGCTGATCAAAAAGAGCATAAGGTACGCACTTGTCGTACCGGTGAGGGTATGCGGAGCGTTATCTGCATACCTTTTTACATTTTGGAGGTAACTGTTGTGTATAATTATCACAGAACAGAAAGCAG
>CADAMY010000149.1 GCA_902789095.1 Oscillospiraceae bacterium
AACAGTACCGTGATCGGTAAGCGCAAGTGCATCATAGCCGAGTGAATAGTACTGACGGATCATTTTGTTGATTTCAACGTCAGCATCACTTCGTACAGTGTGAACGTGAGTAGCTGCTTTGTAAGCTTTGACGTTGCTCCAGTTAATGTCTTTATAAACATTCTGGATGGTGAAGTCATAGCTTCCGAGGGTATCCCCTGTGGCCGCATAAGCAGACAACCCGACCGAAACTGTACCAATGATCATCACTATTGCAAAAATCACTGATAAAATTTTAGTGGTTTTTTTCATCATTTTAGCCTCCCACATATATAATTTGACAATTATAACCTTTATCATTATATTATAAAACTAAAAAAAAATCAATACCTATTGCCGTAATTTTTGATGTTTTGTAATATTAAAAGTGATAAATTTTTTGTTATAATATTATATATTTTGTCAATATTCATATTTAGAACTTAAACCTTCAAAATATTGACTTTTTTCAGTTTGATTGGTATAATCTATTTCGATCAGGAGGACAGTGATATGCTGAAAGATTTTCTATGTTACAATAAAGAAAACTATATTTCTGACAGTCTTAATATCTCAAGGCTTAAAGCAGCAAAAACAGCCGCTCTTATCTGCTGGATCATTATGCTTGCGGCGCAGATAATCACAGCCGTTACTTTCAGCGGCAGCCAGATAAGCGATTCCGGACTGTACTTAAGACTTGCTCATCAGGCGGCAGAAGACGGCAGAATGTATCCTTCTGAAATCAATCTTTATGACACATATATTTTCGGCAACGGTTTTGTAAATTATCTTGCGCTGATTTTTTCTCTTTCCGGCGGGCTCAGAACGGTTTACGTTCTGAATATCCTGTGGGCTCAGATTCTGTTTTTTTCATGCTTTTATATAACCAAAAAGCTTTTGCCGGACACAGGCGCGCAGTATTATATGACTATTCTGTTTTCGCTGCTCAATACCTTCTGGTCAGAAATTGCCGCAGCTAAAACCGAGCTGATTTTTACAGCCCTATGCTTTGCGGCTGTTGCGGCGGCATTGTCAGGAATCAAAGGCAGATACGTTATAAGCGGAATCCTGCTGTCTTTAGCCAACTGGATAAGACCGCTCGGGCTGATGTTTCTGATAGGCGTAATTCTTTTAATGATTTATAAAAAAGAAAAAATCGTAAAATATATTCCCCTCGTCGCAAGCTACGTCTGCATAATCGTGATAATCGGCAGTATCTCTTACGTTAACTGCGGCAAATTCATATATCAGGCGTCAACATCCGGATATAATCTGTTCATGTCGTCGAACGACTCGGCAGACGGCAGTTATATGAGCGTTTTCGGCGAAGGTCAGCCTGGATATATTCCGAAAGAAACAAGAGATACGATGACTTTTGAAGATACAAACGACTACTATATGCAGAAGTCTGTTGAATGGATCAAAAAGAATCCGATAAAATATATTTCACTTTTCCCGGCGAAGGCTTTTTACACGTTCGCTACGGAGACATATTCAGGCTCAACTTATTTCAACAATGAAATAAACACCGGCGGAATAGATTATCTTAAAAATCTTGCCGGCAGAATCACAGGTAAATCAGATGCCGGAATACGATTCGGCGACGTGCTTATTATTTTGAATCAGATATGGTATATGGCAATTGCCGTTATGTTTGTTATCGGAATCGTTCTCACCTTCAAAAAGAAAATTTGGCGAAGATTCCTTCACCTGTTTGCGATTTTTCTTATGTGCACGGGCGTAACGCTCATCATAGTAGGCGGAGCAAGGTATCATTTTCCTCTGCTTCCTATTATGATCATACTTGCGTCTTTCACTTTGAGCAGAACATGCATCGAAAAAGTAAAATAACACTATGCATAAAAATATATGCCGGAGAGATTATCGGACTCCCCGGCATTTTGCTTTTAATCACCAAACAGAACATCAAATGCGTCGTTTATTACTTCATAAGATGGTGGTTCGTTGCTTTCATCAGGAAAACTATTCGTTCCTGTCGCGCTGATAAATTCTGCAAGTATTGCATTATCTGATGTAAATTTTTCTGTTTGTAAGTTCGGTTTTGTATACTTCATACTTGGCCTCCTCACTTAATTATTGAAAGCATACTCTTTATGATAACATCAATATTGCGAATTATTGTCATGATAATATTAATTATCACTGAAAGAATACTTCCCGATTCTTCCGCAGGTATGTCTTGTACCGGAGCTTCTTCACTCTGAGTATTGTACTCCGTACTGTCAATATCATAACTGTCAAGTACAATCACTTCATTATCCGAAGACAAAGTGCCTGAATTGACGTTATAGCTCTGGATCCTGCCGTAAAGAGTATCGCCTGTTTCTTTGTCTATTACATACGTTCTTGCCCAGATCGTATTGCCCGAAACGTTTGCGCTCACCTGAAGCATTCCGGTTTTGGAATTCTTTGTTTTCTGCGCCATAAAATCTTTGATATCTTCGTTCTCTGATCCGCGGACAAGCAATTCTTCATCTGCAAAACTTTCGTTTGAAGTGATTATCATTCCGTGTCCGTTAAGCTCCTTAGTGCTGCTTACACTGTGCTCTGCAAGGAATACGAGATTTCCGTCGCCGTTGTTTTTAACGTCTATAACTCTTGACGTGATAAGCGCTGCTGCTTTTGCAGAATCATAATTCTGAGCCGAAGCGTATACGGGAGTGTAAGATGTGCTGCTGCCGACGTAGAACGAATACGTTCTGTATGTGCTTACGATATTGCCGCTGTCGTCAGTCCAGTACACAAAATATTCACCGTTTGCATTCTGCTGAGGAGCTGTAATGGTTGCAAGCTTGTAGTTTACTCCGTCAACCTCTGTCTGTGTTGCCGTGCATCCATCGGGAACAGTTATCTGATACGATTTTAGCTCGAGGTTTGCAAGAGCTTCGTTAAGTCTTTCAACAAGCTCTGCAAGCTCCTGTTCAGATATATTCTCTGTGCCTTCGTAAATTTCTTCAAGAACTGCATTGAGCGCTTCAACAGATTCATCAGAATAATAAGTCTTGATTTCAGGAATCTTTGCCATTGCTTCATCAAGCGCTACGGTATCTGCCGGGCTTGTGTTTTCTTCCCAGATAGCAAAGAGAGTGACCGTTTCACCGTGGTTTGATGTAAGATTGCTTATGATCTGTTTGTCGTTATACACTTCCCCATACCCGTCCGCTGACGTTGACCAGTGCTTGAATGTGAAGCCGGTTCTATAGAAAGTATTGAAATAAAGCATATAATTGGTGTTATAAGTGCACTGCATATCATCCATTGCTGTGCCTGTTCCGCCGTTCGGGTCAAAATGAATGGTATAACGCAGACTTTCACCGCAGTAATTGCATGCACCGTTTACAAAAGTATGATAGCCATAATGAATTTCAGCATTTGTAAGTCTTTCATTTCCTTCGTTAATATTTATATTGATCCAATCTGAAGCACTTCCGTGGTAATATACATCCGAAAGATTACTCACTCCCGCAAAAGCACCCATGCCAACAGCAATGAGGGAACACGGAACTTCAATGGCTGTCAAATACTGATTTCCGTAAAAGGCAACTGCGTTGACATCGTTTGTGTCTGACGGCAGCTGATAATATGTATCTGTTCTGCCGAACGGGTACTGGAACAAACTGCCGAAATGGAAAAGTACGCCATCATTAACCTGCCAGTAAGGGTTAGTATCACTGACCTCAAAATCAGTCAGATTATAACATTCGCTGAATGCGTCGGGAGCGATAATCTGGGTACTGTCGGGTATGAATACGCTTGTAAGCGCGCTGTATCTAAATGCTCCGGTTCCTATGTATGTAACAGTATCAGGTATTGATACGCTCTGTGCAGGGCTGTTTTTAAACTTATAATCGCCAATGCTTGTAATACCGCTCTCAATAACAATACTGTCGTATTCAATCTGCGCTTGATCCCATGGATTAGTGCCTTCTTCCGGCTGGTTATATGTATCGCCCGTGCCGCTTATTATGAGAGTTCCGTTTTCTATCGTCCAGTAAGCATTGTCGCCGCACTTATTTTCATAGCTCTGCACTGCATTGCAGACCAAACATACGCCGTTAAAAAAATCATGAGGTACGGTGCGGGTTGTGTCACAGAAATAACAGTATAATGAATGAGTTTCAGAGTTAGAAGATGTACAATAATCATAATGACGGTTATAATTTACTGTTGCGCTCTGAAGAATATCGTTGCCTGTTTCAACAGTCATACTGCTCCAGTCGTCCTCAGTTCCGTGATAGTGTATTTCCTGTATATTATCTGCGTCTGCAAAAGCATCTTCGCCGATCTCGGTTAAGTACTTTGTGAACTCCATACCATACATATTTGAGCAGCCTTCAAAAGCATTGCTGCCGATTCTGGCAACATTCTTGGGAAGCTGAATCTCGCAGAACGACTCACAATACTGGAAAGCGCAATCGCAGATTTCCGTTACACTCTGCGGAAGAGCAAAAGTACCATCAACGCTCGAGCAGTTTTCAAGGTTCGAGCAGCCGCCAAAGCTCATTACGTCAATTTTGGTAACACCCGGCATAATTTCCGCAGTTTGCAGAGATTCGCACATTACAAACGCTTCCTGCCAGCTTTCAACACTGCCGGGGATAGTAACACTTGTGAGCGCGCTGGATGCAAATGCGCCTGTACCGATACTTGTAACTGTATCCGGAATGCTTACGCTCGCTGCCGGACTTTCATGAAACGCAAATTCACCGATACGGGTTATTCCGCTGCCGATGACTATGCTTGTGTATGTGTCGCCGGAATCATCCCACGGACCGTGCGTACCGGGCTCATAGTCATAAATAGCGCCCGTGCCGCTGATTGTAAGAGTTGAGCCGCTTATCGACCAGTAAGCATTTACACCGCACTGACCGTCTTGCGCCGCGAATGATTCAACTTTAAATAAATTACTAAACGGCATAAAAGTAAAAATCATTACTGTTGTAAGAAAAATACTTATGTGTCTGCGTATTGTTCTCATAAAACAACCTCCCGATCAAATTGACAATATAGAAAAATTGTCCGCAAATAAAGTGTATCATTTAAAAAAATCATTGTCAATATTTTCTTGTTTTGAAAGGCTCTATAATAAATGTTGGGGTAAAGATCAAATAGAGCGAAAGAAAAAGAAAGAGCATATTTGACACATCCTGTAAAATGGAAATGCAACAAGCC
>CADAMY010000150.1:0-5132 GCA_902789095.1 Oscillospiraceae bacterium
AGGTTTTCGGTCATCCGTGGCTTCTTTTCGGCGAGGATAAGATGTCAAAATCCAAGGGCAACGTGATTTATGCTGATGATCTTGTCGAGCTGTTCGGTGTTGACGCAGTAAGATATTATCTTTTGTCCGAGATGCCTTATACTTCCGACGGATCAATAACTTACGATACAATGATTGAAAGATATAATTCAGATCTTGCCAATACATTGGGCAACCTTGTAAACCGTACCGTTGCCATGACAAATAAATATTTCGGCGGTACAGTCCAGCAGCCTTCCTGTGCTGAAGACGTTGACGAAGACCTTAAAAATACCGCTCTTGAAACGGTATCAAAGGTCGAAGAGCTTCTTACAACATACAGAGTCAGCGACGCTCTTGAAGCTATTATGAATCTTGCAAAGAGAAGCAATAAGTATATTGACGAGACTGCTCCATGGGTGCTTGCCAAGGATGAAGATAAAAAAGCAAGGCTCGGCACGGTACTTTATAATCTGCTTGAAAGCATCAGATTTATTTCTGTTCTTATTGAACCGTTTATGCCTGAAACGGCTGTGAATATCCGTTCTCAGCTTAACTGCGCTATCGGCAGTTATGACAGTCTTTCTTCTTTCGGCGCTCTTGAAGCAGGAACGGTTGTCGGCGCGGCTGTACCTCTTTTCGGCAGAATTGACGTTAAAGAAATAGCTCCTAAAATCGAAGCTATTGCAAAAAAACAGATTGAAGAAGCGAAGAAAGAATCCGCAAAAGAAGAAAAAGATAATACTCCGGAGCCGGAGCAAATAGTAATTGACGATTTTGCAAAAGTTCAGCTTAAAGTCGGCAAAGTTCTGGAATGTGAAAAAATAAAGCGTTCCGACAAATTGCTCAAGTTTAAGATTGACGACGGCACATCAGACGGCAGAACGATAGTCAGCGGTATCGCAAAATGGTATAAACCTGAGGAGCTCATAGGCAAAAATATCGTTTTTGTTTCAAACCTCAAGCCTGTCAAGCTCTGCGGAGTTGAGAGCAACGGTATGATTCTTTCGGCGGAATGCAGTGAGGACGAAGTAAAAGTTCTTATGGTTGATGAAAGCATTCCTGCCGGTTCGGTGATCGGCTGATGTACTGCAATATTTTTGATTCCCACGCTCATTATGATGATGAAGCTTTTGCTGAGGACAGATTCACCCTTTTAGATTCCCTGTTTAAAAACGGAGTTATCGGATTTGTGAACTGCGGAAGCGATCTTAATTCAAGTAAAAAATCGCTTGAAATCACCCGCAGATACAGCGGTGTTTATGCCGCTGCCGGAATTCATCCTCACGAAGCGGAAAAGGCAGGGGAGACAGACTTAAAAGAAATTGAAGCTCTGCTGAACGACGATAAATGCGTTGCCGTCGGTGAAATCGGTCTTGATTATCATTATGATTTTTCACCGAGAGACAGGCAGAAAGAAATTTTTGAATATCAGCTTTCTCTTGCAAACAAATATTCTTTGCCTGTGATAATTCACGACAGGAAAGCTCATGAGGATACTCTGAATCTGCTTAAAAAATACAGACCGAAGGGAGTAGTTCACTGCTTTTCGGGCAGTGTCGAAATGGCGAAGGAAATCCTCTCTTTGGGAATGTATATCGGTCTTGGCGGAGCGGTGACTTTCAAAAATGCGAAAAAGCCCGTTCAGGTAGCGGAAATCGTACCTGACGACAGACTTTTGATAGAAACCGACTGCCCTTATATGACGCCTGTTCCATTCAGGGGCAAGAGAAACGATTCGGGTTATATTCCGTATACCGCAGAAAAGTTAGCTCAAATCAGGGGAGTTAACCCTCAAAAGATTCTTGATATTACCTGCAGAAACGCAAAAGAATTATTTAATATATAATAATAAAAGTTTAAGTCCTGAAGATTTTTCGGCAGGACTTTTTCTTAAATCTGTATCTTTATTATGCAAAGCAACGTTAGAAATTGAGCACCTGTTCAAGCGCTTCAACAGCATTTGCAACGCAGTCGTCGCATGAGCAGAGCATTCTGCCCGTATCAATTCCCTTTAATTCTCTGCAGACAGTTGAGCCGCATTTCATTTCAAACTGATTGAAAAGAATTTTTGAAATCGGATTCAGCGAAGCGCCGTTATACATTTTTATGCCCAGAACGGTCTGAGCACCGCATAAAGCTCCGCAGGTTCCGTATGTTGTACCCATTCCGAGACCGAATCCGGCTCCGAGCTTTTTTGCCTGTTCAAGAGTAATTCCGCATTCTTCGCAGTATGCGGCAATGACTGCCTGAGCGCAGTTGCAGGCATTGTGCTTATATTCAACGGCAATTTCTTTTTTAGTCATTTTTATCACTTCCTTGCGATTATTATACATTTTATGACGTAAAAAATCAATACGGCTTTTATAGTGACAAAAACCTTGTTTTGTTACAGATTTACACATATTCAATAATCTGTAAATTGAATAAAAAATATTATTGAATATAATAATAAATAATTTGACATCAATGCAGTTTTATGATAAAATTCAATGGTATGTAAAATATTATTATTTTCGGCAGGTAATGTTATGAAAAATAAGGATCGGATGAAAGCGCTGCGGTATCTCAGCCTGCTCAGCCAATTCGGGTTTTCGGTTGCAATGCCGCCGCTTATATGTATATTTGCGGCCATGTTTATTCAAAAAAAGTTTGCCGTAGGCGACTGGATCATTATCGCGGCAATAATAACGGGAATAATCAGCTCAGGATGTACGTTCTATAATTTCATTAAAGTTCATATTAAAAAAGAAAGCGGTGATAATAATGAGCAAAACCGACCCGGTAGTGAAAAAAGAGACGATTAATATTGCTGTCGGCACGCTGATATGCGCCGTGGTTATGAATCTGATTTTCTTCGCTGTTTCAAGATTTACCGATAAGGTTGTCTATGATTATACCGTTATTACGGGTACTGCGCTCGGCTGTTTTGCCGCTGTTCTTAATTTTTATCTCATGGGCAGAGCCGTTCAGCGCTCAGTTAACACCGAAGATGCGGACGCAGCTAAGAAAAGATTTCAGCTCAATTATACCGCGAGAACTTTTTTGCTCGTAGCTATTGCGGCTGTGGGCGTAATACTTCCGTATTTTCACTGGTTCAGTACGCTTGTTTCCGTACTGTTTCCCCGTGTCGTAATATTTTTCAGAACGTTTAAAAATAACCTTGATAATGCTAAAAATCCAAAACAGTAATACGGGAAAGAGGCGATATAGATTTGGATTCAATAAATATTACCGGTGCCAGAATACTGTTTGAAATACCCGTGACGGACAGTTTCGTTATCAAAATAACTCAGGCGCAGGTCAATTCGTGGATCGTTATTCTGTTTTTATTTATTCTTTGTAAGGTCCTTACGAGGAATCTTAAAGTAAAACCGGAATCAAAACGTCAGCTCATAGCGGAGTTTATAGTTGAAAAAGCTACGAATCTCGTAAATGAAAACATGGGTCAGAAGTTTATAGGATTCACACCGTTTATCACGGCTCTTATGGCGCTTTCAGCCTGCTCAAGTCTTTTGAGCGTTTTCGGTATGTATTCACCGACGGCTGATCTTAATACCATTCTCGGCTGGTCGATCATAGTGTTCATTCTTATAACTTACTATAAGATGAAAGGCGGATTTTTCAAATATCTCAAGGGCTTCACTCAGCCTATTGCGGTACTCACGCCTTTCAATATCATCAGCGAAATTGCCACACCTGTTTCAATGACGTTCCGTCACTTCGGCAACATCTGCTCGGGCTCGGTTATCATGACGCTTGTGTATGCGGCGCTGGCTTCTGCATCAGCTCTCGTTTTCGGCTGGCTTCCGGGAGCACTTGCCAAGTTCCCGTTTTTCCAGGTTGGTATTCCGCTTGTATTATCGGCATATTTTGATATGTTCGGCGGTATCTTGCAGGCATTCATTTTTGCAATGCTTACAATGCTCTATATTTCGAGCGCCGCTGAAGAAGATTAATTATTAAATAAACAATTATTATCAGGAGGTAATTATTATGTTAGAAAGAGCAATTATTCTCGCAGCGTCAGCAATCGGCGCAGGTCTTGCTATGATCGCAGGTATCGGCCCCGGTATCGGCGAAGGTTACGCAGTAGGTAAAGCCTGCGAAGCTATCGGCCGTCAGCCTGAGTGCAAAGGTACGGTTACGTCAACAATGCTTCTCGGATGCGCCGTTGCAGAAACAACAGGTATCTACGGCTTTGTTGTAGCGCTTCTTCTTTTATTCGTTACACCGAATATGTTCCTCGGCAAGCTTTAATTCAGAATTATGATAAGTAAATACCTTATCGGAAGGGAGGTCGCATAATGGGCAAATTTCTTGATCTTGTATCTATTGATCCTGTTCATATCATAATCACGATAATCAATCTGATGATACTTTTCTTCATTTTCAAAAAGTTTCTGTTCAAACCCGTTCAGGAGATTTTTGATAAAAGACAGCAGGAAATAGATAAGATTTATTCAGATGCACAGTCAGCGCATGATGCGGCTCAGAAGGATAAAACCGAATATTCAGAAAAAATCAGCGCGGCTGATGAAGAAGCTCAGCAGATCGTTAAAAAAGCTGCTGAAAAAGCTGAAAGAATCAGCGATAATATCATCAGCGAAGCAAACAGTAAAGCGTCAGCTATGCTGAAAAAGGCTGATGAAGATATTGCGCAGGAGCGCAAAAAAGCTGTTAATGAAATCAAGAATGAGATTTCTTCAATTTCTGTTGACATTGCTCAAAAGGTCATTGAAAGGGAAATAAACGAAAACGATCAGAAAGATCTTATTGATTCGTTTATTGACAAAATAGGTGATGACAATGGCTGATGTCAGAGAAGAATACACGAATGCACTCTTTAAACTTGCGCAGGAAGAAAATCTTTGCGACGTGATTCTGAACGACGTTAAAGAACTGAACGTTATATTTAAAGATAATCCCGATTATGTCAGGCTTCTGAGTGCGCCGAATATCAAAAGGGAAGAGCGTATCAATCTTGTTGATGAGGCTTTCGGCGGCAAAATCAATCTTTACACTCTTAATTTTCTTAAAATTATGATTGAAAGAGGATATTTTTCACTTGTTACGGATTGCTTTGATGAATTTGTTGAGCTTTATAATAAAGC
>CADAMY010000150.1:5137-9975 GCA_902789095.1 Oscillospiraceae bacterium
GACAGTTCCATTATCGGCGGAATCAGACTTGAAATGAACGGCAAACTTATAGATTCCAGCGTTAAAGCAAGACTTGAAAATATAAGAGCTGCATTAAACAGCACAGTTTTATAAGAAAGGGAGAGGTTAATCTATGGCTCTTCGCCCTGAAGAAATCAGCAATATTATTAAAAATCAGATAAAGAACTACGAAAATAAAGTAGAGCAGAAAGAAACCGGTACGGTTATCCTTGTCGGCGACGGTATAGCTAAAGCCCACGGACTTGAAAACTGTATGGCAAACGAGCTGCTTGAGTTTGAAGACGGGCAGTACGGCATGGCTCTCAATCTTGAGGAGAAAACCGTATCAATCGTTATGCTTTCTAATTTATACGACATAAAAGAAGGCTCGGTTGTCAAAAGAACAGGTGAAGTTGTAAGTGTTCCCGTCGGTGAAAAGTTCATCGGCAGAGTTGTCGACGCACTCGGTCAGCCGATTGACGGTAAAGGTCCGATTGACAATAACGGTGTAAGACCTATTGAATCCGAGGCTCCCGGAATTATCAAGAGAAAGAGCGTAAGCGTTCCGCTTCAGACAGGTATCAAAGCGATAGATTCGATGATTCCTATCGGCAGAGGTCAGCGTGAGCTTATAATCGGCGACAGGCAGACGGGTAAAACCACTCTTGCTATTGATACAATAATCAATCAGAAGGGGCAGGACGTTATCTGTATTTACGTCGCAATCGGTCAGAAAAATTCAACCGTTGCCCAGCTTGCGGACACTCTTGAAAAAAACGGCGCTATGGATTATACCATAATCGTGTCAGCTACCGCTTCAGAATCGGCGCCGCTTCAGTATATCGCACCTTATTCCGGCTGCGCTATGGCGGAATATTTCAGAGAGCAGGGTAAAGACGTTCTTATTATCTATGACGATTTAAGTAAACACGCCGTTGCTTACCGTGCGCTGAGCTTGCTCATCCGTCGTCCTCCGGGACGTGAAGCTTATCCCGGCGACGTTTTCTATCTTCACAGCCGTCTTCTTGAAAGAGCGGCAAGAGTTGCGCCTGAATTCGGCGGCGGCAGTATTACCGCTCTGCCTATTATCGAAACTCAGGCGGGCGATGTTTCGGCGTATATTCCGACAAATGTTATTTCAATTACCGACGGTCAGATATTCCTTGAAACTGAGCTTTTCCATTCGGGAATTATGCCTGCCGTAAACCCCGGTATTTCAGTCAGCCGTGTAGGCGGCAGCGCTCAGATAAAAGCGATGAAGAAAGTCGCAGGCTCACTAAAGCTTCTTTATTCCCAGTTTATTGAGCTTCAGGCGTTTGCTCAGTTCGGCTCGGATCTTGATGCCGATACAAAAGAGCGTCTGGCTCTTGGCGAGAGAATCGTTGAAGTTCTAAAGCAGGATAAAACTGCTCCCGTACCCGTTGAAAAACAGGTTGCTATTATTTTCGCTACTGTCAACGGTTACCTTAAAACTGTTGAAGTCAAAGACGTCAGAAGATATGAGAAAGAGCTTTTTGAATATCTTGACAATAAATATGACAATATTTTAACCGATATTAAAACAACCGGCGTTTTGTCCGACGAAAATACTGAGCTTCTTAAAAAAGCTTTGAGTGAATTTACAGAACAGTTTAAATAAAAAGTGTGGTGATGTTTCATGGGCACATCTGCAAAGGATGTTAAAAACAGAATAAAAAGCGTTGAGAATACAATGCACATAACAAAAGCCATGGAACTTGTTGCTTCCTCAAAGCTGAAAAAGGCGAAGGATAGAATGGACAGAAGCAGGGCATACTTTGAAATAATGAGAAATGCCCTTGCCGATATTGCGGCTAACGACAGCGGCAATAAATCCGTGTTTATCAGGCAGCGTGAAATCAAAAAAAGATGCTTTGTCGTCATCGCAGGCGACAGAGGGCTCGCCGGCGGATACAACAACAATGTGTTTAAACTCGCTCTCAGTCAGATGGACACCGAAAGCTGTTTTGTTCCGATAGGCAAAAGGAGTTTTGATTTCTGTCAGCGCAGCAAGCTTGAAGTGCTCAGCGACGAATTTATCGTTGTAGATTCAATCGGCAGAAAAGAATGCGCCGAAATAGGCAGACTTCTTACAAAAGAATATGCCAAAGGAAGCTTTGAGAGCGTTAATATCGTTTATACGCATTTTGATTCCATGCTCAGCCAGACTGCTGTAACTATTCAGATCCTGCCTCTTGCCCCTCTTGAAGGGCAGAGCGCTAAGAACGGATTTGTGCTTTATGAACCGGGCGTTGAAGCTGTTTTCAATGCCATTGTTCCGGAATATGTTGCAGGTCTCGTTTACGGCGCAGTATGCGAAAGTTATGCCAGCGAGCTTGCCGCAAGGCGTACAGCTATGGATTCAGCAAGTAAAAATGCCGAAAAAATGATAGATGATTTAAGTCTTAAATATAACCGTGCCCGTCAGAATGCAATAACTCAGGAGATAACCGAGATTGTTGCGGGCGCCGAAGGTTAAAAGAAATCAGGTGATTATTATGAACCGAAAACATATAGGTAAAATTACCGAAGTTATAGGACCTGTTGTAGATATCAGATTCAATGACGGTGAACTTCCCGAGATTCTCAACGCTGTTGAGATCGACAATAACGGAAAAAGACTTGTCGTTGAAGTGGCCCAGCATATCGGCGACAATATAGTTCGTTGCGTAGCTATGAGCAGTACAGATGGTCTTGTAAGGGGAAAGGACGCTGTCGATACCGGCAAAAGCATCAGCGTGCCGGTAGGTAAAGAGACTCTCGGCAGGATTTTCAACGTGCTCGGCGAGCCTGTTGACGAGCTTCCTGCGCCAAAAACGAAGGAGCGTTGGGAAATTCACAGAAGCGCACCGGCTTATGAAGAGCAGGAATCAACTACCGAAATTCTTGAAACGGGAATTAAAGTCGTCGACCTTATCTGCCCGTACGCAAAGGGCGGTAAAATCGGTCTTTTCGGCGGCGCAGGCGTCGGCAAAACAGTTCTTATTATGGAGCTTATCAATAACGTTGCCAAGCAGCACGGCGGTATTTCCGTATTTACGGGCGTCGGCGAGCGTACAAGAGAAGGCAACGACCTTTATAACGAAATGAAAGAGTCAGGCGTTCTTAATAAAACAGCTCTTGTTTACGGTCAGATGAACGAGCCGCCAGGAGCGAGAATGAGAGTCGGTCTTTCAGGTCTTACAATGGCGGAATATTTCCGTGACGAAGAGAAGCAGGACGTTCTTCTTTTCATCGATAATATATTCAGATTCACTCAGGCGGGCAGCGAGGTTTCTGCTCTTCTTGGCAGAATGCCTTCAGCCGTTGGTTATCAGCCGACTCTTGCTACCGAAATGGGCGCTCTGCAGGAAAGAATCACATCAACGAAGCACGGTTCGATCACTTCCGTTCAGGCTGTTTACGTTCCTGCGGACGACCTTACGGACCCTGCTCCTGCTACGACGTTCGCTCACCTTGACGCAACGACCGTTCTGAGCAGAAATATAGCATCTCAGGGTATTTATCCTGCTGTTGATCCGCTTGAATCTTCAAGCCGTATACTTTCTCCCGATATTGTCGGCGAGGAGCATTACAATACCGCCAGAGAAGTTCAGCGCATTCTTCAAAGATATGCCGAGCTTCAGGATATTATTGCGATCATGGGTATTGACGAATTGAGTGAAGAAGATAAACTTACTGTTGCCAGAGCGAGAAAGATTCAGCGTTTCCTGTCTCAGCCGTTCTCGGTTGCAGAGCAGTTCACAGGCTATGAAGGTAAGTTTGTACCTCTTAAAGAAACTATCAGGGGCTTTAAAGAAATAATTGACGGTAACTGCGACGATATACCTGAGTCCGCATTCCTGTTTAAAGGCTCCATTGACGAGGTAAGGCAGGGTTAAAGCATGAAAAATTTTCATTTGCAGATAGTAACCCCTGACGGACTTGTATATGACGGTGAAGCAGGTCAGGTCTCCGTTCGCTCTATTGACGGCGATATTGCGATCCTTGCCGGTCATATACCTTATGTGACCGCCCTCAAAGACGGCGACTGCCGTGTTTATATTGATGACGAGATTAAACATGCTCATTGTTCCGGCGGTCTTCTGACGGTTACAAAAGATGACGTGCGTCTTGTCTCGTCAGATTTTGAATGGAATGAATAAATATTCGGCAGCAGCTTGGGAGAACCTTCATTAGGAAGGTTCTCCCAATTAAATTAATCCTTGCGGATTAAAGAAATATTCTTTAAGAACATGAAATTGCTTCGCAATGAAATACACCTGCGTTGTATGAAAGGATTAATTTAATTTCACATCGAGCAAAGCGAGATATTTCACAAATTGCCTTAGCATATTATTTCATATTGCGGCAGCAATATTTCATTAATGACAGACCGTTTTTCGTTCGGTCTGCTTTTTCTTTTTCGGGATTTGTCTTTACAAAATCTTCTATCATTTTTCTTTTGTCTTTTCAATAAACAGCATTTTAATTCCTCTCTTTGCCGTTTGTTTTACTATTTTTGTAAATGATGTTATTACACTATTTGTAAACTATGTTACTGCACTAAACACGCCCTCGGCATTCCAAAACCGTGAATTATATCAAATTCCCATGGAACGCTGAGGCAGCGTTCCCTACAACCGCTTGTTTTAAATATTGATGAAATCCTGTAGTGGTCGACGACCTCGGCGACCATTAAAATAATAAATTTTCACGTCTTCGGTCGTAGGGAATGCCGCCCTCGGCATTCCAAAGCCGTGAATTACATCAAATTCCCATGGAACGCTGAGGCAGCGTTCCCTACAATCGCTCATTTTAAAACTTCATCAAATTCTGTA
>CADAMY010000151.1 GCA_902789095.1 Oscillospiraceae bacterium
AATGAGACCTGAATGGTCATAAGCCTGCTTCTGAATGATTTTAACAAGGTAATCGGCTATATTGCCGTCATTTGTAAAATCGCCGCAGTTATCCCTGATATCGTCAAGCATTCCCGTAACCTTGAGGTTTGCTCCGCCGTGTCTGGGTCCCTTGAGCGAGCCGATGCCTGCCGCTATTGCGGAATAAGTATCCGTGCCGCTTGAGGTAAGAACTCTCGTGGCAAAGCTTGAGTTGTTCCCTCCACCGTGCTCAGCGTGGAGCATCAGACATTTATCGAGAAGAAGCGCTTCCTCTTGGGTGAATTTTTTATTTGATCTTATGGAATTGAGAATACATTCGGCGGTAGTATGCTCGGGTTTGATAGGATGTATATACATACTCTTGCCGTAAAAACGACGGCGTTTGACCTGATATGAATAAGACATTATTGCAGGCATTCTTGCAATGATCTGCACGGACTGGCGTATAACGTTTTCAATAGACGTATCATCGGGATTGTCATCATAGGAATAAAGCGCCAGCACACATCTTGCAAGCTTATTCATAATATCGTTTGACGGGGATTTAACTATCATATCCTCGCTGAAATTCTCAGGCAGTTCGCGGCACTTGCCGAGAATGCTTTTAAACATATCAAGCTGATCCTTATCCGGCAAAAAGCCGAAAATAAGGAGCCAGACTACTTCTTCATAACCGAATCTGTGCTCATCCTGAGCATTTTTTACTATCTGCGAAACGTTGAATCCGCGGTAATAAAGCCCGCGGTAATAAAGCTTGCCTTCCTGCGGCACTTTTTCGCCGTCGTTAAGATAATATCCGTTAACGGAACATATTCTCGTAAGACCTGCCATAACGCCCGTACCGTCGGAGTTGCGCAAGCCTCTTTTTACACCGTATTTATCAAAATTTTTCGGGTCAATAGCTTCTACCCTTTTGATATTGCTGACCAGAAAATCAAGGTTCTCAACCGTAATGGGAGAGTTATTCGAATTCATAATACCACCACCTAAAAATCAAAGTTTATTATACAATAAAATAATTATCAAGTCAATAGTTATAAGATGAACAGAATGAAAACAAAAATTTCTGATTTTATCATATTTTACAGTAAATCAAGTGTTTTAATGCAGAACCTATGAATACTGAAAACAAAGAATCGGCTTCCCTGTGAAGGGAAGCCGTAAATCAATTATCAATTCATATATTCAATCCGGACTGAACGGCAAGATCAATATCATTCTGCTCAATCAAGCTGTCGGAATTACAGTCAGCGGCTCTCATCTGAGCGGCGGTAATATCCGATGAAGCGAGCATTCCGCCGGCTATGCACTCAATCAGAACTGCATCTCTGCCGTCTGAAAATCCGTCGCAGTCAACGTCTCCTGATTTTACAACGGTTTTAATTGTGAGTCTGCCTTCAGAATAAAGCGTGACTGACGAACCGGTCGTGACTGTATCTCCTGCAGAAACCGAAACTGCAAAAGTATCTTCTGCCGCTTCGTCAAATTCGGAAACGTCTATGAACTCTTCTGCCTTTTCAAGAACAACTCTTTTATCCTCAAGCACCGTATAGCTGCCTTCTGCGCAAAGTCCGTTTGTTTTTGAAATATAAACTTCGCCTGCGCCTGCGGCTTCAAGAGTCTCGTCAAAATAGTAGTAATCGCCGCCGTCTGTTCTGACAAGTCCAGCAAAATCGGGGTTTCCGTCCTGCGAATAGATTATTTTGCCGTCCTCTTTTACAATGCCGGTATATTTTCCGTTACAGATTCCGTTTTCGTCAAATTCATAGTAGAAGCTTTCGTCAGCATTCTCTTTTGACGGCAGATAATTGATACCCGTGACGGCGTTGCCATCTTTAAAGTAACTGTCGCCCTGCCATCCGTCCGACGCTTCCTCAGCCTCAAAAAGTCTGAACTTATCGCTTGATTCAAGGTAGGTCGCCTGGAAGCGGATTCCCTTTCTGTTTCCGTCCTGATATGCAAAATCGGAAAGCTGCGGATTATTGGCAGCTACGCCGTAAGCGGAATCGCTTATAGCTATGAGCGTGTATGAAATATTGAAGCTGTTTACAACCGTCAATCCCGCAGCAGCGGAAAGATCCGTTCCTTCTTTGAGCCTGAGTTTTACGTTGTCGACTATTACGGTTGAATTTACCGTATCCGACGTCATTCCCTCTTCGCTGCCGAGCAATTCGTTGATATAGCTCTGATTCCAGCGCATAACTACTCTGACTGAGTTTGTTTCGGGAATATATTCGGTTTTGCTGCTGTCAATAATAAAGAGGTTATTGACAAGCCTTATTCCCGAAATATCGGCAAACTCAAAATGCTCGTCAAGAGCAAAATCTATTGTTACGTTTGTGCTGGAATCGATCTTTTTGGCAAGCTTTAAAAATGCGTCCCACACATTATTGCCGAGCGCTCCGGCAAACGAATCCCACATAGGCTGAAGCTCTTCGGGCAGCTCCATAGCGTCCATAGCAACGCCGAATTTATAAGTGATATAAACAGGTGCGGAATTGTCAATCAGAGTATAATTGAAATCGTCGTTTGTCGTGGAATTCGACACGTCTCTGTACCACGAAAGCTTATCGTCAGCGCTCGCAGTTGCTGATTCAAAATCAAAATACTCGTCGCCTTCATTATGAAATTCAAGTTTGAGAGTGGAAATGTTTTCCGCTTCCTCATCAAAAGCCGCTACAAGATAAAGCGTTTCCGAACGGATGCCCATTTCCTCCTGCGGAGTGATGAAATACATTCCGTCATAATATCCGTAATCTTCAAACAAACTTTCGTGAACGGATTCGTTGAATTCATACTCGTGAACTGAAATAAAATCGTTTTCGTTGATCGCAACGGGAATGGCGTTCCAATAGCCGCAGACCGGCAGAAGAACTCTTTCGCCGTATGTTACGTTGATTTTTTTCTTAGTGAATTCAACGCTGTCCGGCACTATTACGGTCAGCTCTTTTGAAGCAACGTGATTTCCGTTGTAATCAAGATAAACCGTCACCTTGCCCTCACCTTCATCGCAGGCTGTGAAAACTCCGTTGGAATCAACCGAGCCCATACTGCTGTCGCTCACGCTCCAGCTCAGTCCGCTTTCGGGAAGCGGAGCCGGAAGATCCGCCGAGTCAAGGCCCACGGGGGTAAGAGGGATAGATGTTGAGCAGGTAAGATAATCATAGTCGCTCTTTAAATATGCGTGGTCAAATTCACCTGTCGCTTCGGCTGTTGAAATCATCATAATCGAGGTTGAAATCGAACGTTCCGTACCGTCTGACGGGTTATTCTGAATTTTGAAATCTCCGCCCGGAACCTTTGAGCCAAAAGTAGAAGATCCGCCGCCGTCAAGATTCAAGGCATAAACGCAGCCGAGAGAAAGCATTATTTCAGCCGTTTCGTATGCCGTCATACCTGCCGATTTCGGTTCATTTCGCCCGTCTGCCGCAAAGAACACTACTTTATTGTCAGCAGTTATACCCACTGCGGCTCTCGGATTTAAAATACCGTAAGCTCCGTCAGTAATTGTCTCGCCGTCTTCGGAATTGATTCTGCCGTCTTTTATAAGCAAAGGATTACCGGAAACCGCATGCTGAATATTGCCTTTGTACTGTTTATAATCTCTTCCTTCTGCGATAATCGGCGTTCCGTCTTTCAAAACTGCGAAAAAAGCGGCTCCGCCTGTGTCGAACTTAATATTGCCGTCCATTATGAATGCTCCGTAAGGGAAGCCTACTTCCATATCATAAAACGAGGCGTTTATTGCCGCCGCAACGGTGTATGGCTCGGCGTGATTCTTTTCGGCAGCGGCAACCTGCTCGGACAGCTTCTGCATACCGTATTTTTCACACTGATTATCTTTATAATTCACAGCGAGCTGAACCGTGCTCACAGACGTATCGGCAACAGCGGCGAACATCTCGACCCTCTTGCCGTCAGGCTTGTAAATCACGGATTCACTCTGAGTTATTCCTGGAGCTATAACAATTTCCTCGTCGTGCGCAAGATAATAATTATCCGGCGCTTCAAGCGCAAAAGAATAAACAGGTACAGCGCTCAGCACCATTACAACAACCATTATATAAGACAGAACTGAACGCATAAAAGACTTTTTCATGCAGATTACCTCCTGTTATAATACTGATTTAATTATAAGTTTTTTTTGGTAATATGTCAATACAAAAAAAAGACTGCCTGAAAAACAGACAGTCTGTAAACTATTCATTTTATCAGAAGCATCCCTGATCGATCATAGCCTGAGCAACCTTTGTGAATCCGGCAATGTTTGCGCCGTCAACAAGATCGTAGCCGAGACCGTACTCTTCAGCCGCCTTTACAGATGAATCGTGAATTGAGATCATCATGTTGCGAAGGTGTTCGTCAACTTCTTCTTCAGTCCATACAAGACGCTCGGAGTTCTGCGACATTTCAAGAGCGGAAACGCCTACGCCGCCGGCATTAACAGCCTTTGAAGGAGCAACGATAATATTTTCACATCCGCGAAGGAAGTTGAGAGCTTCATTCGTAGTGGGCATATTAGCAACTTCAAGGTAATACTTGATGCCTGCTTCGGCAATCTTCTTAGCGCTGTTGATGTCAACATCATTCTGCATAGCTGCGGGCATGCAGATGTCAACGTCTTTTGCTCCCCACGGTTTTGCGTTCGGTACAAATTCGCAGCCGAATTTATCAGCATAAGGCTTGCAGTGCATCGGGTCTGTCGCTCTCATCTGAAGAATGAAGTCGAGCTTTTCATCAGTAATAACTCCGTCGGGGTCATGAACATATCCGTCAGGACCTGAGAAATAAGTGACCTTTGCGCCTAAGTGAGCGGCTTTTTTCATAATGCCCCATGCAACGTTGCCGTAACCCGAAGTTGCGATTTTCTTGCCTTCGATAGTATCATTTTCATGCTTGAGAACTTCACAAAGATAATAAACCGCGCCGTAGCCGGTTGCCTCCGGACGGATAAGAGATCCGCCGTACTGAACGCCTTTGCCGGTAAGAACACCGTTTTCCCATGTACCTTTTATGCGGCGGTACTGACCGAAAAGATAGCCGATCTCTCTGCCGCCGACGCCCATATCGCCTGCGGGAACGTCAGTATCAGGTCCGATATAACGGTAAAGCGCCGTCATAAATGCCTGGCAGAATCTCATGATCTCAGCGTCTGACTTGCCAGCGGGATCAAAGTCGGAACCGCCCTTTGCGCCGCCGATGGGAAGACCTGTAAGACTGTTTTTAAAAGTCTGCTCAAAGCCGAGGAATTTGATGATTCCGGAATATACATTGCTCTGAAAACGCAGTCCGCCCTTGTAAGGTCCGATAGCTCCGTTGAACTGACAGCGGAAACCTCTGTTTGTGTGCCACTGTCCTTCGTCATCCATCCAAACTACTCTGAACGTAAACATACGCTCCGGCTCAACCATACGCTTGAGCAAATCAACTTTTTCATACTCAGGATGCTTGTCAATAACCGGCTTGAGTGAAGAAAAAACTTCTTCAACAGTCTGAACGAATTCAGGCTCGTCGCCATGTGTTTTTCTGACATAATCCAGTACGCTGTTCAAATAAGCACTCATTTATATGCCTCCAAAATAAAAATTACAGTTCTGTATTATACAACCGTTTGTACAAAAAATCAATAGTCTTTTTGTGCAAAAACGCAAAGTATAAATTGCAATATAAAATGTCCACAAAGTTAAGCGGGATTAATTAGTTGAATTAGCTGATGTGAGGACAAGCCGTTTAAGATTCTTCTCGGATAGTT
>CADAMY010000152.1 GCA_902789095.1 Oscillospiraceae bacterium
CCGCAGAAAATGCACCTTTCAGGCCACAGAACAGCCTTTATGGTTTTCAATAAATCGGTCAAATCAACCGTCTCCGTTTAAAAGAAAATGTTTTAATCCAGAATAGCGCAGTGTTTTTGTATTGTTGTTCACCATTTCTTTTATCATATCTTCACTGCCGACCATTATCATAAGTTTTTTTGCTCTTGTTACGGCGGTGTATAAAAGATTCCTGTAGCAAAGCTGACGGACAACGCCCATAACCGGTATTATCACCGCTTCAAATTCGTTGCCCTGACTTTTATGAACGGTCATTGCATAAGCGTGCTCAAGCTCGTTGAGATTTTCAAAGCTGTAAACAGCCTCTTTATCGTCAAACCATACGGCAAGATACGAATTCAGGCGGTCGATTTTTTTAATGATCCCGATATCTCCGTTAAAAATTCCCGTTCCCTCTTCATCATCTTTCGTCCAGATTATATTATAATTATTTTTAATCTGCATGACCTTGTCACCCTCGCGAAATACCCTTGAACCGGATATTACTTCCTGCTTATCGGGTGACGGTGGATTGATGATCTTCTGGAGAGTCTTATTAAGGCTGAGAGTGCCTGTTTCGCCTTTTCTTGACGGGCAGAGAATCTGAATATCGCTGACGCTCGAATAACCGTATGCGTCAGGCAGTCTTTTGGTGCATAATTCGCAGACTGTTTTTGCAGTCTCGTAAGCCGAAGAACGTTTCATAAAAAAGAAATCGTTTTTGGTATCGTGCAGTTCCGGCATCTGACCGGAAACTATTCTGTGAGCATTCGTGACGATTCTGCTTTTCATCGCCTGACGAAAAACTTCCTTCAGCTCAACGAGGGGCATAATTCCTGAATCTATAAGATCGTGAAGCACGTTGCCTGCTCCGACAGCAGGAAGCTGATCGGAATCCCCGACAAGAATAAGCCTGCACCCGAGAGGAAGCGCATCAAGAAGCGAAGCGAACAGCAGCGCGTCTACCATAGAAAGCTCGTCAACGATCACCGCGCCCGCGCTGATAGGATTTCTCGCATTCCTTGAAAAAACAGGTCTGTCATGCTTGTCCCATTCAACTTCAAGCAGGCGGTGGATAGTTTTTGCTTCCTTGCCTGTAATTTCACTCATACGCTTCGCCGCTCTGCCTGTCGGCGCCGCTAATGCAACGTCAATACTATCCTGCTCAAACAATTTAAGAATCCCGTTCACCGTTGTGGTTTTGCCCGTTCCCGGTCCTCCTGTGAGAATAAGCATTCCCGTATTCATTGCCGTCAGGATTGCTTCACGCTGTTTTTCTTCATAATGTATGTTTTCTTTTTTTTCAATTATTTCTATATCGGCAAGCGTTGTCTGACTGCCTGCCGGCGGAAACTTTTTCATAACAAGAAGTCTCTGAGCCGCAGACTTTTCCGCCTGATAGATCTGAGGAAGAAACAGAAACTCTTTTTCGTTTATTATTTCTCTTTCAAGCTGACCTGATTCGATCAGCGAATCGATCGTCTGCTCCAGCGTGTCCTCGTCAGCTTTGAGAAGTTCCTTCGCAGGTATGAGAACTTTCCTTCTCGGAAGGCAGGTATGTCCGTTGCGAAGATTATACTTTATAATATGAACTATACCGGCGTTAATTCTGAAGCTTGACGACGGAGGTTCAGGCAGAGCCGAGGCAATAGCGTCTGCTCTTTCAAAGCCTATTCCTATCATATCCGAGCAGAGAATATACGGGTTAGCCGTTATATAATCGACGGCATTTGCGCCGTAAAGCTTGTATGCCTCAAGACATTCATTCGGAGTCATACCGAACCTCTCAAGACTTATCATTATCTGCCTTACAGCGAACTGCTCGTTGAATATCCGTGATATTTCCTTTGCTTTTTTTAGTGAAATTCCTTTTATTTCGGCAAGTCTTTCAGGCTGATTTTCGAGAACATCAAACGACTGCTCGCCGAATCGGTCAATTATTTTTTTTGCGGTCGAAGGCCCTATACCTTTTACAGCGCCTGCCGAAAGATACCTGAGAAGATCGGCGGAAGACGACGGCATAGTTCTCTCGCAGAGCTGAGCTCTGAACTGCCTGCCGAAAGTTGAGTGGAATCCCCACGTTCCTCTCAGGCGAACTCTCTCGCCTTCTGACAAATCGGGAAGAACTCCGACGACGTTAAAAAAGCTATCGCCGTCAGAGAGCACAATTACACAAAAACCGTTTTCATCATTGCGGAACGTAACTTCTTCAACTACTCCGCTGACTTCTTCCAATGGTTCTTCCATCAGCTTCCCTTTCTGAAATAAGATGATAATTCCTGCGGCTTGCAGATTTCCATATTGCCGCACTCTTTCATAATTCCGAGACAAATATTTTTCTGAGATTCGCTCATACCAAGGTCAACGGCAATAACCCGTCCGCTGCACAGATCGCCCAAAAGAGCCATTCTCATATGTGCAGAATAAAGAGCGGAGCCTATATCGTCATCATCGGCATCGACGGGCACCGCTACTATGTATTCGCCGCCGGCGCCGGTTTTAAATATCCTGATAATGATAAGATAAACCGTTGCCGTCATTCCGATAAAAATAAACACTGCTGCAAACGCATACCATATACATTCAAGCATTTTATCACCTCGGTTTATACTATTCACCGGGGAGCGGAATGTTACAATAACATGACAATGACAGGTCTGTAAGCCGGGTTCTGTCTTTTAAGGCAATCATCTGTCTTGGCTGCGCATTGCTGCACAGCTCTCGCCACCTTTCGGAATGCGCCGAGCAAGCGATTATTCCGGTCGGTGTTGCTTCGGATAGGGTTTACAGCGTCAAAGCGTTTCCGCCCGACGGGTGAGCTCTTACCTCGCCTTTCCACCCTTACCGCATAAGCGGCGGTATATCTCTGTTGCACTTTCCCTAAGGTTACCCTCGGCGGCCGTTAGCCGTTATCCTGCTCTGTGAAGCCCGGACTTTCCTCACACCTAAGTGCGCGACTGCCCAACCTGTCATTGTCATATTATTGTAAAATATATTTATCAGAAAACAAAATGTACAAGAAGCATATAGCATACGGTACCTGCTGCTATTGATAAAATCATCTTTCTGCGCCACAGGTGAATACCCAAGGTCAAAGCGATTGATATTAATTCAGGGATTCCGTGAGTGCCGTGAAGTATCGAAACGTCCCTGAGACAGTAAACTATAAGAAGACCGAAAACTGCCAGCGGCAGTACATCTCCAAGATATTTTATATAATCCGGCGTCTTTTTGCCGTCAGGAAAAATAATAAACGGCAAAAACCTTGTTATAACGGTACCGATAACAACCATTGCTGCCGTAATGATCTGCTGAGCCAAAGTCATTCGCCGCTCACCGCCTTTTCAAGTGGTTTGCGCACCAAAGTCAGCACGGCGAGAATAGCTATCATCGCAGGCACTATGAATCTGTCTCTGCCGAAAATCAGCAGGCATATAACTGACACCGCTATACCGCACAAAGCGCTGAAACGGTTCTTTTCTTTCAACCATTGCTCAAGAAAAACAACCGTAAACATAGCGGTCATCACAAACTCAATGCCTTTTGTATCAAAATTAATAAGCGAGCCGAAGATTCCGCCGAGAGTTGAACCTGTAAACCAGTAAAGATGATTCAGAAGCGTTACAAAAAACATGAACCAGCCTTTGTCTACATCATCGGGGATTTCAGCCGAATAATTTATTGAAAAGGATTCATCGCACATACCGAAAATAAGGTAAATCTTTTTTAGCCCCGTGTTTCTGTATTTATCGAGCATCGAAATGCCGTAAAACAGATGCCTTGCGTTTATCATAAGAGTAAGCAGCAAAGCCTGCACCGGATCGAATGCGCTAAGCAGCAGCGACACCGTAACGAACTCAATCGAGCCTGCAAAAATCACGGCGCTCATTATCATTGGATAAACAAAGCTGAAACCCGAAACATTCATATAGATTCCGTACGTCAACCCTAAAAACAGGAAAGACGCAAGAATCGGAATCGTTTTCGGGAATGCGGCTTTAAGCGCTTTAAAAAGTTTACCTTTATTCTCTGACATTTAATGTATTACCTTTTTTTATACTTGCAGAACGTAAATTTGTATCCGTTTTCTTCATACTCTTCGGATTTTTCGGCGCAGTACCAGCCATCAAGCGCTGAAAGATCTGGGAATTTTTTGTCAGCTTCGGGAGCGAGAGCGTCAACGTGAGTTATAAGCGCACTCTCGCAGTAAGGCAGAAAAGCTTCATAAACCGACTGGCCGCCTATGACGTAAACGTCGTCAGGATCAAATCTGCCGACATAATCGAGTGCATCTTCAACGCTCGTGCAGACTATTACGCCCTCTCTTTCAAAATCGGCATTTCTTGTAAGAACTATATTTACTCTGTTTTTCAGAGCCTTTCCGCCGGGGAAGCTGTCAAGCGTTTTTCTGCCCATTACAACAACTTTTCCCGACGTTGTCTGCCTGAAAAATTTCATATCCTGCGGAATGCTGAACAAAAGATCTCCGTCGTTGCCGATATTCCAGTTATTATCAACTGCAGCTATAGCTATCATATCCGCTCACCTTAAATCGCAATCGGGATCTTTTCTGTAAACGGATGAGACTGATAATCAATCAGCTTTACGCTGTCAACCGTAAAATCATAGAAATTTTTGATTTCCGGATCGATCCAGAACTTCGGTGCCGGCAGGGGTTCTTTCTTGATTATCTCTTTGATAAGCGGAATGTGCCTGTCATAAATATGGCAGTCTGCTATAACGTGAACGAACTCTCCGACTTCAAGCCCGCTGACCTGAGCAAACATGTGAGTAAGCACAGCATACTGGCAGACGTTCCAGTTGTTTGCGGCAAGCATATCCTGACTTCTCTGGTTAAGGATAGCGTTGAGCTTTTTGCCGGTTACGTTGAAAGTCATACTGTAAGCGCAGGGAGCAAGTCCCATTTCGTGAAGGTCGTGATGATTAAAAATATTGGAAAGTATCCTGCGGCTTGCAGGGTTATTTTTAAGGTCGTAAAGGATTTTGTCGACCTGGTCAAATTCACCTTCAGGATAAATATGCTT
>CADAMY010000153.1 GCA_902789095.1 Oscillospiraceae bacterium
ATGTATCGCAATAAGCATTGCGAAGCTTTTCCCGAAAGCAAGAGTTATTGCAGTTGAACTTTCAAGAGAAGCTTGTATTTACCTTAAAAAGAATATTAAGCTCAATAAGGTTAAAAACGTTGAATTAGTAATGGACGATATAAAGCTTCCTACTCTGCTCAAGGATGTTGAGCCGGATATGATCCTTTCAAATCCGCCTTACGTCAGAAGCGAAGACATCTTCACTCTGCAGAAAGAGGTTCAGCGTGAGCCTGAAATGGCGCTTGACGGCGGAGCTGACGGACTTGATTATTTCAGAGTTCTCAGTACGCAATGGTTCCCTCGCCTTAAAACAGGCGGTATGATGGCTGTTGAATGCGGCGAAGGTCAGACTGAGGACGTAAGCCAGATGTTTGCGCTTATGCGCGGAACAACAGAAATAATCAATGATTTAAGCGGTATCCCGAGAGTAGTTACCGTAATAAAGGAAAGATAATTATGCTTCTTGACATAATCAGGGGACGAGACCCCGTTTATATAATTATCGGCGTGCTTGTCAGCGCTTTTGCGGTTTTCTGCATTCTGCCGATCCATGAGTTTGCCCACGCTTTTACAGCCAATAAACTCGGTGACGACACAGCCCGCCTTTCCGGCAGACTGACGCTTGACCCGTTTGCTCATATTGACTGGTTCGGTGCGCTTATGATTCTGATAGTCGGATTCGGATACGCAAAACCCGTGCCTGTAAATATACACAGGACTAAAATGAAAAATAAAAAGCTTGCAATGGCTATAATAGCCGTTGCAGGACCGGTGTCAAATCTTATTCTCGGACTAATCAGCACGCTTGTATATGTTTTTATAAATAATAATTTTACTGCGGACAGTATTGCGGCAACAGCGCTTTTCTATTTCTTTTATTACTGCGCTATGATTAATATTAATCTTGCCGTGTTCAATCTTATTCCTGTTCCGCCGCTTGACGGATCGAGGATTCTTACCGCCGTGCTGCCGGACAGCGCATATTATAAGCTGCTGCAGTATGAGCGTTATATTACGATAGTTATTCTCGTTCTTCTTATCACCGGAATCCTAACAAAACCGCTCGGTTTCCTTTCGGGCGTTATTTCCGACTGGTTTGAAGCGTTGGCTAATCTGATTTTTTAGGAGTAGTTTATGGAAGCTATTTCATATAAATTAGAGGTGTTCGAGGGGCCTATGGATCTGCTCCTTCACCTTATCAGCAAACATAAAATCGACATAAACGATATACCTATCCTGCAGCTTGTTGAGCAGTATCTTGATTATATCCGCGCTATGGAAGTTTCGGATATGGACATAGCCAGCGAGTTTGTGGAAATGGCTGCAAGGCTTGTTTATATCAAAACGGTATCGCTCCTGCCTGTCCATGAGGAAGAGGCGCAGAATCTCAAAGAGGAGCTTCAGGGTGAACTGCTTGAATATCAGGACTGCAAGACTATGGCGAAAAAACTCAGTGAGCAGGTCGATATGGATCACCTTTCAAGGCGGCCGCAGAAAATTCCGCCGGATATGAGATATAAACGTCTGCACGAGCCGCTTGAGCTTTTCAGAGCTTATATTGCCGCCGTAGGAAGAGGCAAGCGGAATCTTCCGCCTCCGATCGAAGCGTTTTCAGGCATTGTAGCGCACAAAATAGTTCCGATCGCGGCAAGAGTAAAGTATATAATGAAAAAGCTTTTTAAGCAGAAAAAGCAGAAATTCACCGAATTTTTTATCACTTCGCAGTCACGCTCCGAAATGGTGGCAACCTTCCTTGCGCTTTTGTCGCTTACTAAGGATAAAAAAATCACAGTAACCGGCGAGGGCGATAATATGGAGATTGAAATGCTGGGCGATGACCCTGATTATGAACTTGGAGAGGATTATTTTGAAAGTTGACGAAATGCAGGCGGCGGTTGAAGCTATACTCTTCGCTTCGGGTGAGCCGATTGAATATGAGCGTATAGCCGAAGCTCTTGAAATAGAGCCGGAATATGCCGAAAACCTGCTTATGAATCTCGGCGCCGACCTTGATGAAAGAGGCAGCGGAATATGCCTTGTGAGGATGGATAATCAGTTTCAGCTCTGCACGAGGAGCGAATATGCTGACAAAGTCAGGGCGGTTCTTGAAATCAAAAAGAACTCTCCGCTTTCCAACGCTGCGTTTGAAGTTCTCGCAGTCGTGGCTTATAATCAGCCCGTTACAAAAAGCTTCGTCGAGCAGGTCAGGGGAGTTGATTGTTCAGGCGTTATTTCAACCCTTTGCCAGAAAGGTCTTATTGAAGAAAAAGGAAGGCTCGATCTTCCGGGCAGACCTCTTCTTTACGGCACTACGCCCGAGTTTTTAAAATGTTTCAGCGTTTCTTCTCTTGATGAGCTGCCGGATCTGCCGGAGCATGAAGATATGCCTGAAAAGCCGGAGTTCCCCGATCAGTTGTCGTTTGATCTCACAGCCGGAGCTGAGAGTTTAAAAATTGAGAATCAGGACGATTCGGCGAATAACGAAAACGAAGAAGTTCAGGAAAATGATGATATTCAGTAAAATTTATTCCGGAGGTGATGATTATGAAAGTATTGCTAATCATACTTATAATCATACTTGCCATTGTAGGTATTCTATCAGTACCTTTTCATATTTATTCGGAGTATAAAGGGTCGTTTGTACTTTATTTAAGATGGCTGTTTATAAAGCTTTATATTTATCCTCCGGAAGATAAAAAGAAAAAGAAGAAAAAAGAAAAAAAACCTGAGGAAGAAAAGCCCGAAGAGGAGAAAAAACCTGAGGAAGAAAAGCCTGAAGAGACAAAAGAAAAAGGCGATAATTTCATAAAGGTATTCTATGATAATCAGGGTGTTCCCGGTATAATCGAGCTCATTGGCAATATTGCCCGAAAGCTTCGAAAAGGGCTTCATAAAATGGGCAGAAGCTTTTATATAAGAAAGCTGTGGCTGAGAATCAACGTAGCTGACGGCGATGCGGCAAATACCGCTGTGAAATATGGTAAAGTTTGTGCAGGAGTTTACCCGTCGCTTGGCTACATACTTGATACGGTCCATTCAAAAAACTGCTCAATAAAAATCAATCCCGACTTTTTAGGTTCTAAATCCGAGGGAGCGTTTGACATTCATCTTTTTATAATTCCGTCAAAGCTCATAGGCTCAGCTATAAAAATGGGTCTGTCACTCGGCGCTGAGATTATTAAGATATTTATTTCAAACATTAAATCAGCAAACAAAAGCAAGGTGAATACAGCCGTAAAGGCTGATAAAGATAATCAGAATAATAATACCGGAAAGGTGGAAGAAATACAATGAAAGAACAGTCAGCAGCAGGGATTTTAGGCACTACCATTGAAAAGATCAAGGATATGGTGGACTCAAAAACCATTATCGGCGATCCGATAGATGCAGGTGAAGGAATCAAAGTTATTCCTGTATCAAAAGTTACTTACGGCTTTGCTTCAGGAGGAAGCGATTTCCCCACAAAGTCATCAAAAGAGCTTTTCGGCGGCGGCGGCGGAGCAGGCGTTACACTTACTCCCGTTGCTTTCCTTGTTATCAATAATGGCAATGTCAGCGTAAAATATCTTTCAGAAGGACCCGAAACATCTGTTGAAAGAGTTGTCGGAGCTCTTCCTGAGCTTGTTGACAAACTCTCTGAAATCGTTGACAAATTTAAGAAAAAGGACGATGCAGCCGAATCTGTTTTCGACGATGACGAAGACTGATAATTAAAGAATAAGGATTTTTTCACCCTGCCGTGCATAGATATATCTTATGGACGGTGGTTATATGAAAAAATGTATATCATTATTTTTAGCTGTTGTTTTAATGACCCCGCTTTTTGCTGTTGCGGCAAAGGGCTTGGATAGTGATGCGCTCAGCGCTGAATGTGCGGCGCTTATGTGCGTGCAGACGGGCGAGCTTTTGTTTGAAAAGAATGCTCATACCCGTCATTCGATGGCAAGCACAACAAAGATTATGACGTCTTTGATTGCGCTGGAGCAATACACTCCATCCCGGCAGATAAAAGTCAGCCCGTCAATGCTTCGGGTTGAAGGCACTTCAATGGGTCTTGCGGAAAATGACATTGTATCGCTTGAAACTCTTGTTTACGGAATGCTGCTTGAATCCGGCAACGATGCGGCAAATGTTACAGCGTGTGCTGTTGCAGGATCCATCGAGAAGTTTGCCGTAATGATGAATGAAAGAGCAAAGCTAATAGGAATGGAGAACACAAACTTTGTTACTCCGTCGGGTCTTGATGACGAAAATCATTACTCGACTGCCTACGATATGGCTCTGCTCGGATGCTGTGCGGTTAAGAATCCTGAGTTTCTCAACATCTGTTCGCAAAAAAAGGCAGTCGTCAGCTTCGGCAGCCCGGAATATGAGCGGACTTTATACAATCATAATAAACTGCTTTCAAGCTATGATTCGGCTGTCGGCATCAAAACGGGATTCACCAAAAAAAGCGGAAGATGTCTAGTTTCCTGCGCCATGAAGGGCGGAGTGTCGCTTGTTGCGGTCACTCTTAATGCACCGGGTGACTGGCAGGATCATAAAAAGATGCTTGATTACGGCTTTTCTGTTATCAAACCCGCTGAAAAAGAAGTTTCAGGGCTCGCTGTTCCTGTTGTCGGAGGAGAGAAAGACAGCGTCGGTTTAGATTCTGCTTGGGCAAGCTTGCTCAGCGAAAAATCAACAGCAGTAATATTGACTGAAAAGTTTCTGTATGCGCCGGTCACAAAAGGCACCGCCGCAGGTGAAGTCAGAATAATGACGGACGGTAAGGTTATTCAGAAAATATCGCTTGTCGTAAGTGAAAATATTGAGGCTCTGCCTTCTGGAATTCAGAAAGAGAGCAAGAATAAAGGCTTTATCAGCAGACTTTTCAGCAGATTCAGCAATTAACTATGAAAGGAACGGTTTATTCCGTGTGAGATAATATGACTGATGATAGAATCAGACTTCAAAAATATCTTTCGCAGTGCGCAGTAGCTTCAAGGCGCAAGGCGGAGGAGCTTATAGAATCGGGCAGGG
>CADAMY010000154.1 GCA_902789095.1 Oscillospiraceae bacterium
GAAAGAATCAAAGATTATGACAGACTGTTTGAACGCTTCTACCGGGAGGATAAATCCCGCACGTCCGGCAACGGATTCGGTATAGGGCTTTCGCTGGCGCAGAGTATAGTTGAATCCCACAAGGGCACTATAAGGGCATATCCTGACGAAAGCGGAGCCATAGTGTTCAAAGCAGAGCTGAAATAAAACCTGAAAAAGCTTATCCGGTCTTTAATGCTGTAAAAGGCATTAGAGACCGGAAGTTTTTTAAAATCATCTTGCAGGGTTAAATACAGTCTGAGCTTCGGTTTTCCGGAGCTTTTTTGCTGTTTTGTATTGATTATTCTTTTAAAAGATGATAAAATATTATGATAGATAAAAAGGTGGTAAGTGGTGAGATTTTTGAACAGAAAAAAATGGCAGGTAATGCCTATCGATCAGGATGCTATTATCCGAACGGCGCAGGAACTGAATATTGACGCTCACGCTGTTCTGCTTGCTTATACAAGGGGAATTGAGGACACTTATTCAGCCGCTGAGTTTTTCGGTATGGAACCTGCTGAGGACTGCGACCCGTTTGATTTTCCGGATATGGAAGCCGCCGCAAAAAGAATACAGAAAGCCGTTGACGATTCCGAAAGCATAGCAGTTTACGGCGATTACGACGTTGACGGTGTTACTGCTACCGCAATTCTTTACACTTACCTTGAATCTCTCGGCGCAAACGTAACGTATTATATCCCGAACAGACATACGGAAGGCTACGGACTCAATAAATCCGCTGTTGATACTCTTCACGATAAAGGAGTTCACCTGATAGTGACGGTGGATAACGGAATTTCCTCCGTTGATGAAGCTGAATATATAAAATCGCTCGGCATGGAGCTCGTTGTCACAGACCATCATCTTCCGGGCGAAAAGCTCCCCGATGCAGTTGCAGTCGTTGATCCTCACAGACAGGATTGTTTTCTTGAATTCAGGGATTTTGTCGGCGCGGGAGTTGCGTATAAGCTCGTATGCGCCATGGAGGGCGGAATCAACGAGGTGACTGAGAATTTCATCGACCTTGCCGCTCTCGGCACGGTTGCCGACGTTATGCCGCTCATAGGCGAAAACAGAAGCATTGTAAGGCGTGGACTTTACTTTATCTCTCAGAATTTAAGGCTCGGTTTATACGCTCTTCGATGCGCCGCAGGAACAGCCGAAAAAGAGGCGACTTCCTCCGAGCTTGCGTTTGCTTTGTCTCCGAGAATCAACGCTGCCGGCAGAATGGGAAGTGCAGTAAGAGGTCTTGAACTGCTTATCAGCAAAAACAGAAGTCAGGCTCTTCAGCTTGCAGATGAAATAAGCGAAGAAAATTCTCACCGTCAGCAGACCGAGCAGGAAATACTTGCCCTCGCTGTTGAAAAAATCGAAAAAGATCCGGCTATGAAATATTCGTCGGTAATAGTTGTAGACGGCGAAGAATGGAACGACGGAGTAATAGGCATAGTTGCGTCCCGTCTTGTTGAAAGATACGGCAAGCCCTCGATAGTTATATCAAAAAGCGGCGAAACCGCTAAAGGCTCAGGCAGAAGTCTTGAAGGATTTTCACTTTATGACGCGCTCGAAGCTTCAAAGGAAACTCTTACCCATTTCGGCGGTCATAAGCTGGCGGCAGGTCTCGGCGTCGAAAGCCGCAGGATAGACGAATTCCGCAGGGCGATCAACGCTTACGCCGATAATTTTGAAATGCCTTTTGCCGTTCAGAGGATAGATTACAGATTAAAGCTTCATTCAATTAACGAAGATTTGCTTGAAATCGTTGAAACGATGGAGCCGTGCGGAGCCGGGAATCCTCAGCCTGTTTTCGGACTTTTCAATATGAAAATCGAGAGCGTCAATCCAATAGGCTCCGGCAAGCATATTAAGCTTGAGCTTTCAAAGCAGGGAGCGAAGATTTACGCCGTTAAATTCTCGTGTACTGCTCAGGATTTTCCGTTTGGCGCAGGCGATGTAGTCGACCTTGCCGTTCAGATAAAACGAAATGAATATATGAACAGAGTAAGCGTCAATATTATTATAAAAAATATCCGTGTTCACGGACTTGACGAGGATAAGCTCCTTCACGAAATACGCCTGTTTGAAAAGCTGATGAGGGGCGGCAGTCTCAGCACTGAAGAAACTGCTTTGATGACTCCGGACAGGGAGCTGAATGCAGCAGTTTACAGGCTTGTCCGTTCACATTCAGGGTGGAAGAGCGGAATTGAAATGCTCTGCAAAGTAATTGATACGGACCGCTTCGGCGCAGTTATGGCAAGCGTTGAGGCGATGAAACAGCTCGGACTTCTTTTTGAAAAAGATGAAAAACTGTTTTTGCCGGAAAGCACTGGCAAGGTGAACTTTGACGATGCGCCGGTAATTAAAAGACTTAAAAATATGACGGAGGTGATTTAAGTGGCGATCAATCTTGATACAAATTCGCAGGCTGATAAAGAATTTATAAAGCTTCGTGAAACACTTGAAAAAAGTCTTGCAAAAGAAGAAATTGAAGAAATAGAAAAAGCGTATGAATGGGCAAGGGAAAGCCATGAAGGTCAGTTCCGTTTTTCCGGTCAGCCGTATATAATTCACCCGATAGCCGTGGCGCAGATCCTTGCAGATTTCGGTATGGATAAATGCTCTATAATCGCCGCTTTGCTTCACGATATAGTTGAGGATACCAACACGACGATCGACGACGTCCGTGAAAAATTCGGCGACGAAGTAGCGTCAATAGTTGACGGACTTACAAAAATGGGCAAGGTGCCGCTTAAAACGAAAGAGGAACAGCAGGCGGAAAACGTAAGAAAGATGCTTATCGCCATGTCGCAGGATATAAGGGTAATAATCATCAAGCTTGCGGACAGAATCCACAACCTGCGTACGCTCAGCTACATGAGACCGCAGAAGCGCAGGGATAAAGCGCAGGAAACGCTCGAAATCTATGCGCCGATAGCTCACCGTTTAGGTATCAGAGCCATGAAAGAGGAACTTGAAGACCTTGCTATAAGCTACCTTGACCCCATCGCTTACAACAATATCGAAGCCTCGCTTGCAAAACAGCAGAAAACGAGAAAAGAATATCTTGACCAGATAAAAGAGCAGATAAAAGAACGTGTGAGCAAGGTCGTGCCGGACTGCAATATTTCAGGCAGGATCAAGAGCGTTCACGGCATATACCGAAAGATGTATATGCAGAATAAGAGCTTTGACGAGATCTATGACATTTACGCCGTAAGAATCATCGTTGATAAGCTCATTGACTGCTACAACTGCCTTGGTATAATTCACGATATGTTCCAGCCCATACCCGGCAGATTCAAAGACTATATATCCATGCCGAAGCCTAATATGTATCAGTCGCTTCATACTACCGTTATCGGCAAAGAGGGCATACCTTTTGAAGTTCAGATAAGAACGTGGGAAATGCACCGCACGGCTGAATACGGTATCGCGGCTCACTGGAAATACAAGCTCGGGATTTCGGGCAAGCAGAAGCTTGACGAGCGCCTTAACTGGATACGTCAGCTCCTTGAAGAGCAGAACGAAACGGATAACCCCGAGGATATCGTCCGCACTATCAAGGATGACTTTATTCCCGAAGAGGTTTTCGCTTTTACCCCGAAGGGCGACGTTGTTGACCTGCCTTACGGCTCGACGGTCATAGACTTCGCTTACGGAATCCATTCAGCAGTAGGCCACAAAATGATGGGCGCAAAAGTCGACGGAAGAATCGTTCCGCTTGACCATAAAATAAAAACCGGCGAAATAGTCGAGATACTTACTTCCACCCAGCCCGGCAAAGGTCCGAGCAGAGACTGGCTGAATATTGCGAGAACGAGCTCCGCAAGGGCAAAGATCAGAGCGTGGTTCAAAAAAGAAAAACGGGACGAAAATATCGTTGAAGGCAAGCTTGCCGTTGAGCGTGAATTCAGGCATAATGCGATAAGATTCAGCGATACCGAGCGTGAGGAATTTATCGCTCAGCTTGCGCAGAAGCATAAATTTAATACGGCTGATGATTTTTATGCGGCAATAGGCTACGGCGGAGTTTCACTCACCAAAATGATGCCGCACATAAAAGACGAATACAATAAAATCATTAAAACAAAAGAGCCTCAGAAAGAGGAAGACGTCAGAACAGTACCCATCAAGCCCAAAAAGACAAAGAGCGACGGCGTAGTCGTAGAGGGTATTGACAACTGCCTTATCAAGTTTTCACGCTGCTGCAATCCTCTTCCGGGCGATAATATCATAGGATTTATCACAAGGGGCCACGGCGTTTCTATCCATAAGCGTGACTGCACCAACGTGCCCGAAACGATAGAGACTGCGCCCGAGCCCGACCGCTGGATAAAAGCGTACTGGGACGAGCATGTCAAGGAGACGTTTACGGCAAGTCTCACCGTGCTTTGTATGGACAGGCGGGGACTTATTATGGATATCACCACTCAGCTTGACGCAATGCACGTCAACATAAATTCATTCAGTACAAAAACGTCAAAAGACGGCAGAGCTACAATAAACGTTTCTATTTCCGTCAACGGCACGGAGCATCTCAAAAACGTTATGGGCAAAATAGCAAAGATAAACGGCGTTATAGACGTGGAAAGGTCAAACGTATGAAAGCTGTAATTCAAAGAGTAAAGCGCTCGTCGGTATCGGTCGGCGGCAATGTTATCGGCTCAATCGGCAGGGGATTCAATATCCTGCTCGGAGTTAGTGAAGATGATACCGAGCAGGACGCAAGTATTCTTGCCGCAAAAATTGCGAAACTGCGCATATTTGAAGACGAAAACGAAAAAATGAATCTGTGCCTTACGGACGTTGACGGCGAAGCGCTTGTGATTTCGCAGTTTACTCTTTGCGCCGATACGAAAAAGGGCAACCGTCCTTCTTTCACCTCTGCCGCAAGACCGGAAAAGGCGATACCTCTTTATGAATTGTTTATGAGCGAGCTTGCCGGGAACGGAGTAAAAAAGGTTGAGCACGGCGAATTCGGCGCGGAGGTAAGTTTATGAAAATCGAAAAAGCAGAAGTAGGCGTGATCGGCACAAATTTTTACGTTGTGACTGATGAAAAAACAGGGCTTAGCTTCGCTGTTGACACAGGCGCTGATTTTACGGAGCTTGAGCCGCTTTTAAAAAATAAAAACATAAAATATATTCTGCTCACCCACGGTCATTATGACCATATACTCGGCACGGCTGCCGCAAAGCGCAGTACGGGCGCTCAAATAGTTATCGGCGGAAAAGACGCCCAATGCCTTTTTAACGAAACTCTCAGCCGCGCGGGACTTCATTTTCCGGGTGTTCAGCAGCCTGTAAGAGCTGATATACAGGTAAAAGACGGCGATGAAATCACAGTCGGCTCAATTAAAATCAAGGTTATGGAAACTCCGGGTCACACCAAAGGCTCGGTCTGCTATATTCTGCCGGATGAAGGCGTGATTTTCAGCGGAGATACGCTTTTTTACCGCTCGATAGGCAGAACGGATTTTCCGGGAAGCTCATACAGCGATATGGAAAACTCGCTGTTTAAATTGAGAAAGCTTGACGGAGATTATAAAGTTTACCCCGGCCACGGAATGCCGACAACCCTCGATTTTGAAAGGAAGTATAATCCGTATTTGTGAAATATGTGAAAAGCCTCCATTTACACAAGGGAGCCGTAACCCCTCAATTTTCACCGACGGGAGAAAAACAATGACTGAAATAATAAATTTATTTGACAGCGGCAAAAAAGAATACTGGCTTGAAAAAATGAAAAACTGCGGCTGGGATGCGGGCGAATTACTGCATTATATGATAACTCACGGCACGTTTTCCGATTTTGCGGGCGAAGGCTCCGAGGTGTTGCTCCTGACTGACGGCGACGAGCTCATATCGTTCTGCACCTACGCAAAGCGTGACGATATCCACACGACCGACCTTACGCCGTGGATGGGATTCGTATTCACGTTTCCCGAATACAGGGGCAAAAAAAGTATGGGCATTCTTTTTGACGAAGTTATCCGCCGGGCAAAAAAAGATAACTTTTCTCAGTTTTATATTTCAACAACTCATACGGGACTTTATGAAAAATTCGGCTGCGAATACCTGACCGAGATGCTTGATTTTGAAGATCAGCCGTCAAGAATTTACATAAGAAAAATTTGATCAGAAGGGCTTAGAAAAAAATGGCAGAATTTGAAGAATTACAAAAACGCGCGGCTCAGCTTCGTGATGAGCTGAATTATCACAGTTATAAATATTACGTTGAAGACGCTCCCGAAATCGAGGATTTTGAATACGACAAAATGCTCAGGGAGCTTGAAATAATTGAGGAGAAATACCCGGAGCTTTCAACGGCGGATTCTCCGACCAGAAGAGTCGGCGGCAAGGCTGACGGTCAGTTTGAGCCTGTCGTTCATGAGGTGAGAATGGAAAGCCTTCAGGACGCATTCAGCGAGGACGAACTGCGTGATTTTGACAAGAGAGTAAGAGAAACCGTGCCTGACGCTCTGTATGTTGTCGAGCCTAAGATCGACGGGCTTTCAGTCTCGCTTGAGTACCATGACGGCGTGTTTTATATCGGCTCCACAAGGGGCGACGGCGACATCGGCGAAAACGTGTCCGCAAACTTATGCACGGTTGGCTCGATTCCCCTTAAACTAAAGCGTGAAATGCCTTTAGTCGAGGTCAGGGGCGAGGTTTATATGCCCAGGGAATCGTTCCTTAAAATCGTAGAGCAGCAGGAGTTAAACGGTGAAAATCCGTTCAAGAATCCACGAAACGCCGCCGCGGGCTCACTTCGTCAGAAGGACCCGAAAATCACGGCAAAAAGGCATCTTGATATATTCGTTTTCAACGTTCAGAAAATCGAGGGCGAAACGCTTATATCCCACAAACAGTCGCTTGATTTTCTCGGCTCTCTCGGCTTTAAAACGATACCCGGCTATACTTTGTGCCG
>CADAMY010000155.1 GCA_902789095.1 Oscillospiraceae bacterium
GTCGCCGGCGCTGGCAGCATAAAGAGTGTCTGAATTAATAAGCACAGCTACAACCGTAGTGCCCATTCCGCTTAAAGATTCATCTTTCATCGCCTTGTCGTAAACTACGGCGTTGGCGCTTTCAACCGCTGAAATAAGAAGATTCCTGACAGAAAAATCGGACATTTTCGGATTAAACCCGGAAGTGATCTTTTCTGATAAAATCTTAACAGCAGTTGTGCTCGCCGTCTTTCCTCCTGCGGCGCCGCCCATGCCGTCACAGACAACAGCCCATGCCGCATTATTGGGTAATTCGCCCGTAGAGAATGAATCCTGGTTTTCGGCACGGACCATACCTTTATCACTTTTGGCAGATATTTTCATTTTGCGTTCCTCCCATCGGAGTTTTGTTTTTCACGTCTGGAGCGAAGCTGCCCGCATGACGCATCTATATCTGAACCGAGACTTCTTCTTACGGTAACGTTCACGCCTCGGGAATTAAGAATACTGCAAAAATCTTTAAGCGTTTTTTCACTGCTTCTTTTATATGTGCTTTCTTCTATCTCATTAGCAGGTATAAGATTGACGTGGCATAACATACCTTTTACAAGGTCTGCCAGTTTATATGCGCATTCCTTCGTGTCATTAAGCCCTGAGATCATGGCATATTCAAAGGATATACGCCTTGAAGTTTTTTCGGTATATTCGCGGCAGACCTTCATAAGATCAGCCAGCGGATATTTTCTGTTGACGGGCATAATGCGTGAGCGAAGCTCATTTTCCGGCGCATGGAGAGAAACCGAAAGGGTTATCTGAAGATTTTTTTCCATCAGTTCATACATGCGAGGCACTATACCGCAGGTTGACAGAGAAATATTTCTCATTCCTATATTAAGACCGTTTTCATTACCTACAAGCGACAAAAAACGCATCGCATTATCAAAATTATCAAGCGGCTCCCCCATGCCCATTATAACGACGTGAGAAACTCTGACGCCTGCATCACGCTGAGCGGCGTGGATCTGACCGACCATTTCGCCTGCGGTAAGATTCCTGACGCATCCGCTTTTGGTTGATGCGCAGAACATACAGCCCATTTTACAGCCGACCTGCGAAGAGATGCAGAGAGTATAGCCGTATTTATATTTCATCAGTACGGATTCAATATAATTGCCGTCGTGCAGCCTGAAAAGATATTTAACCGTACCGTCAATTTTCGATACTCTTTTAAGTTCAATTTCACATCCGTTGATAGGATATGCTTCACTCAGTTTTGATCTGAGCTGTTTTGAAATATCGGTCATTTCATCGTAGCTCGAAACGCCGAAATGCTGGATCCATTTAAAGATCTGACCTGCACGGAATTTAGGAAGACCGAGCGACAGACATACGTCCGTAATCTCTTCATAAGTCATTGACTTTATATCGTATTCGCTCAATCGTCTGACCTCCTGCGCACGGCGCTGATAAAGAATCCGTCGCTGAAATGAATATGCGGCATCAGAGTGAGATAATCGGTTTTTTCACCGTATCTCGGTTTATCCGGCAGAACTTCAACCGATTCAAAATCCGGATGCTCTGATAAAAACTTTTTAAGTATATTCTCATTTTCGTCCACGTTAAGCGAACAGGTAGAGTATACCATTACCCCGCCTTTTTTGAGATATAAAGACGCAGTCTTCATTATAGAATACTGTATTTTCGGTAATTTGTCAACCTCTTGAGCTTTTTTAAACCTTATTTCGGGCTTTCTGCGGATGATTCCAAGCCCTGAACACGGCACGTCGCAGAGGATTTTATCGTATTTTGAAAGCTTTTCATTAAAGACAGACGCATCGTTCTGCATCGTTTCAATAACATCAATCCCCAACCGTTCGGCAGAATCATTGATTAGTTTTAATCTGTGTTCATAAATATCGCACGCAGTTATTAATCCTTTATTGTTCATATACTCAGCGGCGGTAAAGGCTTTTCCTCCCGGAGCTGAGCAGATGTCAAGCACTCTTTCACCCTCTTTCGGGTCAAGAGCCTTCACACAAAGCTGAGACGCAATATCCTGAACGTGAAAAAGTCCTTTTTTATAGGAATCAAGACTTCTCAAAGAGCCGTGAAGCGAAACTTCAAGAGCGTTTTCAACCGATTTTGAAACGGCGCAGTCAACCCCTTCGGCACTAAGAATATCCTTCAATTCCGAAGCAGACGTTTTAAGCGTGTTTGCTCTCAAAACAGTCGGCACAGATCCGTTTGACGCTTCGCAGATTTTAAGAGCGTTTTGTGTTCCGTAGCTTTCCTGCCAAAGCTCAATCATCCATTCGGGGCAGGAATATTTTATACTGTAATAACTGAGCTTATCGTTTTCGTCAGGCAGGCAGAGTCCGTTTGCCGCAACTTTGCGGAGAACTGCGTTTATAAGTCCCGAAGCGAAAGCACATCCGCATTGTTTTGAAAGCTTGACGCTCTCATTTACAGCGGCGGAAGACGGAACTTTATCGGCAAACAGAATCTGATACGTTCCGATTCTGAGAATAACGAGAACCTGCGGCTTCAGCTTTTTAAGCGGCTGAGCGAGATAACGCTCAAGCTGATAATCAAGGGTAATCGTTCTTTCTGTAACGCCGTAAACGAGCATGGATATAAACGCTCTGTCTTTATTATCCGGCTGCTCTTCTTCAAGAGCGGCATCAAGAGCTATATTTGAATATGACGAGTCCCTGTAAACTTTATAAAGGACATCATAAGCTATACGGCGTGCTGATTTCATAAATTACCTACCTTCGTCTGTTGCCCAAAAGAATTGACGCATAGTATAAAAGATTCGCTATTGCCGTTGCAAGCGCGGCTACATAAGTCAAAGCGGCGGCAGTAAGAACTTTTTTGGCGCCTTTTCGCTCTGATTCATCATATAAAATATTATCTGACTCAATAACTTTCAAAGCTCTGCGGCTTGCGTTGAATTCAACCGGCAGAGTAACAAGCTGGAAAACCGCTACAAGAGCGTAAAGCGCAAGACCTATATAGATCATCGTTTCACCCAGAACATCAAGCGCAGTAAGCGCTGCTAAAAACATACCCGCAAACGCAATAATAAGACCGAAGCGTGAACCGATATTTGTAACGGGAACCATCGCCGAACGTATATTATTCGGCACGTAATTTTCGGCATGCTGAGCGGCGTGACCTGCTTCGTGGCACGCTATGCCGACAGCGGCAACCGAACGGCTGTTGTAAACGCCTTCCGAAAGGCTTATGACCTTCGTTTTAGGGTTGTAATTATCAGTAAGCTTTCCGGCAATCGGCTGAATCCTTACGTCGGTAATTCCGTAATGACTAAGAATCATCTGCGCCGCCTGAGCGCCTGTGATTCCTCTTGTATTATAAACTTTTGAATATTTGTTATAAGCGCTTTTGACTCTCATCTGCGCCCATAAACCGAGAAGAAAAACCGGAAGCATATAAAGAATATATGCAAAATAACCGTATCCGTAACCGTAATACATAAAATCACCTCTTATTAACTGAATGATTTACCTTTTTCAATCGGGTTGCCCCTCATATAATCCTGCGCGCTCATCGCCTTTTTGCCCTGAGCCTGCAAGGTTACTATCTCAACTCCCTGCCCGTCGCCGCAGGCGACTATAAGCTTTTTGCCTGATTCAACGACCTGACCGGCTTTTCCGTTAACTTTGCCGCAAAGCTGAGTTTTATGAATTTTAATCGTTCTGCCGTCAAGCTCGGCGGTAGCGCAAGGCCAGGAATAAAGCCCTCTTACTTTATTATGAACCTGCTGAGCAGGCTCCGACCAATCAATCGGGCAAAGCTCTTTTGTAAGCATAGGAGCGTAATTTGAAAGTGAATCGTCCTGCTTAACAGGATTCAGCCCGCCTTTTTCGAGCAGATCGATCGTTTTGCTCATAACTTCCGCACCTAAAACAGAAAGTCTGTCGTGCAGGTCTTCGGCGGTGTCGTTTTCGCCTATCTCGCACTCTGCGGAAAGGAGCATATCGCCTGTATCAAGTCCCGCATCCATCTGCATTGACGTAACTCCGCTCTTCTTCTCGCCGTTCAGAACACACCACTGAATAGGTGCGGCTCCTCTGTAACGAGGAAGCAGAGAGGCGTGGATATTAATGCATCCGTACTGCGGCAGTTCAATTATACTCTGCGGCAAAATCTGACCGTATGCAACAACAATTATAAGCTGCGGAGAAATTTCTTTGAGAATTTCAAGCGCATCGCTTTTACGCAGTTTTTCAGGCTGATATACAGGTATCCCGTGCTGTAAAGCTAATTCCTTTACAGGCGGAGGAGCAAGATGGTTGCCTCTGCCCTTAGGTCTGTCCGGCTGAGTAAATACAGCCTGAACGTTGTGACCGTCATCTATCAGCCTTTTCAGGCACGGAACCGAGAAATCCGGCGTTCCCATAAATACTATATTCATTATAAATCGTCCTCATCAAGCATTTCAATAACATTATCGGTATAAAGTATGCCGTCAAGATGATCAAGCTCGTGGCAAAAACAGCGGGCTTTGAGTCCTTCACCTTTATAGAGCACCCATTTGCCCTCTCTGTTCTGAGCCTTGACGATTACCCACTGCGGACGGCGGGTTATACCGTATTCGCCGGGAATCGAAAGACAGCCTTCCGCTTCTTCCTGAAATTCCTCTGATTTATCTGTTATTTCAGGGTTGATAAGCTCCAGCAATCCGTCGCCTACGTCAACTATTACAACACGTCTGAGCACGCCGACCTGAACGGCGGCAAGTCCTGCTCCGTCTGCGTCTGCAAGAGTTTCTTTCATATCGTCAAGCAGATCCCAGAGTCTTTTATCAAATTTTTCAACTTTCCTGCTGATCCGTCTTAAAATAGGATCTTCTTTTGTAACAATTTTTCTTAAAGCCATAATAGCCCCCTAAACAAGTGTCTGTGGATTTATATCTATATATACGCTCACGTCCTGAGCCTTTGAATTCTTACCGAAATCCGTAAGAAGCTG
>CADAMY010000156.1 GCA_902789095.1 Oscillospiraceae bacterium
GTGTTTTCTGTTTAATATAATTATTAATATGTAGGAGTGATTATATGACTACGCAAGAAAAGAAGGCAATTAAACTCAGAAGAGCCGCTTATCCGGAAAAGGTCGGCGTATCCTCAAAGGCGATCGAAGCGCTTCTGGCAGATTTCAAGGAGCATGACGTTGAGGTTCACAGCCTTATGATTATGAGCCGGGGAAAAGTAGCTTTTGAAACATGGGCGGAGCCTTACGGTCCGGAGCATCCGCATATGATGTATTCCGTCAGCAAAACCGTAACATCCTGCGCAGTAGGATTTGCAGTTGAAGAAGGACTGCTTACAACAGACACAAAGCTTATAGAAATATTCCCTGAATATATGCCCGAAAAGCCCGATCCGAATCTCGATAGGCTTACGATTCACGCTCTGCTTTCGATGCAGTCAGGCAAAAACATAAGCTCAAACGATGACAAAACAAAAGGCGAATGGGAAAAATCGTTCTTTGACGCTCCGTGGGGCTTTACTCCGTGCGACGGTCATTTCCAGTATATCAGCGAAAATCAGTATATGCTTTGCGCCGCAGTATCAAGAGTTACGGGTATGAGCGTTACGGATTATCTGATGCCGAGACTTTTTGAGCCGCTGGGGATTGAAAGACCTGTATGGGAACGTTCGCCAAACGGCACTGAAGCAGGCGGCTGGGGTCTTTTCCTTAAAACGGAGGATGTAGCGAAAATTGCAACTTGCTATCAGCACGACGGCAAATTCGGAAGCAAGCAGATCATTCCGAAGGAATGGGTTTACCGCACTCGTCAGAAACATGCTGACAACTCAACGGTAAACAATGATATTGACAGCCGCTGCGGTTACGGTTACTGCGTATGGCATTGCGCAGGCGCCGCCTGTTACAGAATGGACGGAGTTTTCTCTCAGTTCGCATTTATTTTTAAAGACAGAGACGCAACCATAATAATGACTGCCGGCGAATTTGACGAGCAGAAAACAAGAGACTGCCTGTGGCGTCATTTCCCTGCGGGATTCATTGAGCCCGACAGCGAGCCAAAAGCTGATCACAAAATTGGCCTTGCGCCGCTTGATGATATTCTGCCTGTCAATGAGCGAAGCCCGATGGAAAAAGAAATCGAAGGCAGAAATATGGTCTTTAAGAAAAACCTTATTTTGAATGCGGCGAATTATCCCTGCAGTATGCTCCCGATGCCTGTTGTATTCATGTCTGCCGAGAAAGCGGGCAACATAACAAACGTAAAGCTCCGCTTCACCGAAAATGAATGCACGATGGAGTGGGACGAAGGCAAAGAGCATAACATTATTGAATGCGGAATGGACGGCAAATACCGCACTTCTCCGATTCACCTTGCAAATATGGATTTTACAGCTTACAGCACGGCAACGTGGAAAGATGAGACGCATCTTGTAATAAATATGAGACCCATTGAAGCAACCTGCCGCAGAACGATAGAATTTGAGTTCTCAAAAAACAGCAGCAACGTTTCATTCAAACCGAGCAGCCACCAGAGCATTTACGCCATTGCGGCAAATCTTGCTCTTGAAGCGGACAGATACTTCCCGGGTCCTCTTTCAATGTTCGGAAACTTTGCTTTTGAACAGCTCCCGAAAATCATAGATTCAGTACACAAAGGAAAAATCGAATAATTTAGATAAACATAATAATTGCGCCGGATTCAGATGACTTTTTCTGAATCCGGCGCTTGGCTTTACAGATACTTTCTGATTGAAACGCATAGTTCTTCTTCAAGCGAGCTGAGCCTTTCAGCGATTTTTTTCGATTTTTCGTCAGCGGCAGTATACTGATTAAGATAGCGGTTGATCGACTTGACGCCCATATTGCATCCGTCAGTCATCAGATCGGCGATGGTTTTGTCGGATTTATCCGCCGCAAGCTTTGCAAAAGTTTTAAGCCACGACATACTTTTGGCGGCAGGATTAGGATCTTTGCCGTCATCGTGATAATCTTTAAGAAGTTCACGCAGCTCGTCGCCTAATTTTTCGTGCTTGTCCCTGCATTCTTTGAGCAGAGATTTGAAATCTTCGTTCTTTACGTCGTCAAGAACGTCGTTTATTGAATCGACGCCCATTTTTATTCCCGCGTCGCACTCTCTTAAAAGCTTTATTGTATCCTGTTCTATCATTAAAACACCCCTTATGTTTTTATTAGTTTTAAACATAAGGGGATATTTTATTCATCAATTATTTCGCCGATGCTGGTTTTCTTTGTTTTTTCTCTTATATCTTTTATTACTTCGCCGATCCTGGCGTGAACGGAATCGACCTCGATTTCAAATTCACGAGCCGACATACGCATAACTCCAGCCGAAACTGCCGTGAGCTGTATCAGTCCGTCTGATGTTACCACACGCACGTTTTCGTTTTTGCCTATTTCGGTCACAAGTTTTTGTATATATACGTCGCCGAGCTCTCTTTCTTTTGTAAAAACGACGTGGATATTGTGATAATCAAACCTTTTTGTCTGATTGCCCGGCACTCTGTAAGCGTCAAAAACAACTATAACGTTATGATGCGTATAAGCCGCGTAATTGCAGAGAATCTCCATCAGCCTCTGCCGTGCGGATTCAAGGCTCTGATCAGCAAGATTTTTCAGATCATCCCAAGCAAAAATCACGTTGTAGCCGTCAACTATAATACATTGTTTTTTCTTTTCAAAGTCAACGTGTCTTTCCTGCTGAGGCTGCTGAGATTTCGGTCTGTAAAGATTGTACTTCACCGGTCCGAACTCACGTTCCATTATAGCCTCGAGCTCTTTATCGTCAATGCGAAGATTTCTGTGGTTTACTGCCGGAGTAAATGGTATCTCTTTTTTCAGGCAGGATTCAAGGTGCATATATTCCGTTACCTTGTTCCATTTTACGTTGAAACCGCCGCCGTGAGCGCAGAAAACTGAATCAGCCGTGTTTTCAAGGTCAGAATCCGGATTATAACCGATTTCTTCTATCACCTTTTCGCTGTTATGACACTCGGCATATCCGGCATTTTCAAAGAACAAACTTCCTCTGCCGCCTGTATAAGAAGCAACTTCCGAGGCGTATGAATTCAGCCTGATCACAGGAGCTTTGCCTTTAAGAACGGACATTCCGCCGCTTTCTTCCGGAGGGTCAAACGTACCCGAAAACATACGGATATCGTTGATCGCTCTGCCGATATATTCGTTCGGAACTTTAAGCCTGAAATTATAGTAAGGTTCCAGCAGTTTGCTTTCAGCCTGCATAAGTCCGTGGCGGACTGCACGGTATGTAGCCTGGCGGAAATCGCCGCCTTCGGTATGTTTTATATGCGCTCTGCCTGCGGCGAGAGTGATTTTTATATCGGTTATCGGCGAGCCCGTGAGCACACCAAGGTGTTCTTTTTCGGCAAGATGCATCAGTATCAGTCTCTGCCAGTTTCGGTCAAGAGCGTCCTCGCTGCATTTTGAGTCAAACACAAGTCCGCTGCCCCGTGGCAAAGGTTCCATTATAAGATGAACTTCGGCATAATGGCGAAGCGGCTCATAGTGACCGACACCCTCGACTTTGTCTGTAATAGTTTCTTTATACATTACCGTGCCGGAATCAATGTCTATATCAATATTAAAACGCTCGGCGATAAGACTTTTGAGAATCTCAGTCTGCACTTCACCCATAAGTCCGACGTAAATTTCCTGAAGGTGACTGTTCCATTTTACATGAAGCTGCGGGTCTTCCTCTTCAAGAATGCGAAGCTTTATCATAAACGTTTGAGGGTCGCAGCCGTCGGGAAGAATTATGCGGTAATTCATTACCGGCTCAAGCACAGGCTCCTCTGAAGAAGCTTCATACCCAAGCCCCTGACCGTTTTTGACATCGTCAAGCCCCGTTACGGCGCAGACCGTACCGGCAGAAGCCGAATCCGACGTTATATATTTTTCACCTGAGTAGATGCGGATACCGCTGATTTTTGACTGTGAAGAGCCGACAGACACGGTGTCTCTTACTTTCAGCGTTCCGCCCGTAACTTTCAGGTGAACGAGCCTGTCTGACTTATCGTGACTGATTTTAAAAACTTTAGCGCCGAAAGAATCGGGATATTCGGGAGCGAGCGTATATTTATCAACTGCGTCAAGAAACTTTTCAACTCCGTCAAATTTAAGTCCCGAGCCGAAAAAGCAGGGAAAACAAAGCCTGCTTCTTACAAGCTCCGCAGTATCCTGAGCATCAACGTTTTTGCCTTCAAGATATTTTTCAAGCAGGTCTTCTCTGCAGACAGCAAGCTCCTCGTCACATTCAGGGGGGTCAAAATCTATAAAATTGCCCGAAAGCTCGGTTTTAAGCGAGTTTATGAGTTCCTCTTTTGTCAGTCGGGCAAAGTCCATTTTAGTAACAAAAACAAATGTCGGAATATTATAGTAATCAAGAAGTTTCCACAGCGTCCTCGTGTGCGGCTGAACACCGTCAAGCCCGCTTATTACCATAACGGCATAATCAATCACACGAAGAGTCCTTTCCGTTTCGGCGGAAAAATCGACATGACCGGGAGTGTCAAGCAAAGTGATTTCTGTTGATTTATAACTGAAAGCAGCCTGACTGGAAAAAATTGTTATTCCTCTCTCTTTTTCAAGGGAATGGGTGTCGAGCAGGGTGTCGCCGTTGTCAACACGTCCGGGACGGCGCACTTTGCCTGTTTTATAAAGCATAGCTTCCGCAAGAGTAGTTTTCCCTGCGTCAACGTGGGCGAGAATGCCCATAACGATTTTTTTACTGCTCATAACGATTCTCTCCAAAGATAAACTATAATGATTATACCATAAAATGCAAAAAACGCAACTTTTGATATTTTTAAAATATTTAAGGTAAGTTGTAAAATAAAATGACCAAAAAAGCAGATCCATATTGCGACCTGTGGTATAATGTTAAGCGACCAAACTAAACACACCGGAGGGAACAATA
>CADAMY010000157.1 GCA_902789095.1 Oscillospiraceae bacterium
ATACTTTATGTTATTGATAAGCTTAGAAGTCCTGTTTCTTTTACATATATTGCAAATGAAGTAGGCTTGTCTGTTTCTACTGTAATCAGAATCTTTGATTATGTAAGTTACGGTAAACCTGAGCTTCCCAAAGCCATTGCAATAGATGAATTTAAAGGCAATACCGGAGGCGAAAAATACAACTGTATCATTACCGATCCTGTTAATCGAAGAGTGCTTGATATCCTTCCAAAGCGTAAATATCCTTATTTATCAACATATTTCAGAAGTTTTAACAACAGAAACGATGTTGTTTTATTTGTATCTGACATGTGGAAAACTTATGCTGATATTTCTAAAACCTTCTTTAAAAAAGCAGATTTGGTTATTGATAAATACCATTGGATCAGACAGGTTATGTGGGCTTTTGATTCTGTCAGAAAAGACGTCCAGAAAAATCTTGGCTCTGAATACAGAAAATACTTTAAACGCTCAAGAAAGATTTTATTCAAAAGATTTAATGAAGATTTAATGACCTTTCTGAATATCAAAAGCAAAAAGTCATGGTTATGCTTTCTATTTCACCAAACTTATACACTGCTCATTTCATGAAAGAAGAATTTTTTAAAATTCTCGACTGCAAAGACCACGATAAAGCTAAAGAATTACTTTTAGAATGGATGGATTATGCAAAAAGCAGTAATTTAAAACGCTTCCAAAAATGCGCTGATACATTTTTTAATTGGTTTTCCGGCATTCTTAATTCTTTAAATACACCTGTTACTAACGGATTTACCGAAGGGTGCAATAACAAGATCAAAGTTCTTAAAAGAAACGCTTACGGCTACAAAAATTTCTCTTACGGCTACAAAAATTTCTCTCGTTTCAGAAAACGTATTCTGCATATTTTTAATTAAATTTTTAGCGGCAGCAACTTTCGTCACCACCGCTTTTCTTATTTTCAGGATTTATTTACCCCAACTATTGACAAAGAGCCTTTTTTTCTTTTTGGGCAGATGATTTATAAAGTAAAAAAATCATCTGCAATTTTCCGTCTTCGGTCGTAGGGAATGCCGCCCTCGGCATTCCAAAAAATATACCGAGTTTTCATCGCAGCCGTGTAGGGCACGGATACATCCGTGCCGCTGAAACAACTGCTTATATTCGCGAATGAACGCATGTATGCGTTCCCTACAATCGCTTAATTTAAATATTTATCAAATCCTGTAGCGTCGGGCAAAGCGCCCGACATTATTTTCTGCTTCATCTTTTTCAGTCGGGTGTGGAAACCCGACGCTACAATCGCTCGGTTTAAATATACATCAAAGCGTGTAGTGGCTGACGACCTCGGAAGCCCGAAAAAAACGCATCAAATTCCGGCGAACATTTCCACAAAACAATTGTAATTTTACGTCTTCGGTCGTAGGGAATGCCGCCCTCGGCATTCCAAAGCCGAAAATTACATCAAATTCTCATGGAACGCTGGGGCTGCGTTCCCTACAATCGCTTATTTTAAATATGCATTAAATCCTGTAATGGTCGACGACCCCGGCAACAAAAAAACACCGTATTCGCTCATTTTTAATATTCATCAAATATTTTCGTTACAATTTTCTGGTTGTTCGTTACAATTGTATTGATTTTATAAATATGCAATGATAAAATATTTTGTAATATTTTTTGGAGGGAAAACGATGAAAAATACAATCAAACGTTTATTATCCGTATTTTTGGTAACGGTTATGCTCATCGGCATAGCTCCGCTTGGCGGCTTGACGGGCTTATTTATAAAAAGCTCGGCTGTATACCACGAGGTTGGGGATATTGTCGAATTCGGCTCATATCCGCAGAGCGAGGTCAAAGACAGCTCCACGCTCAGCGTTTTACGCTCTTATGAAGACAGTCTTAACTGGGTTTCCTACCGTTATTATACAGGCACCGACCATTTGTCTGATGGCAACATGAAGCCCTCTGATTATATGTGGTATGCCGACGAAACCATCGGCGGTCAGAAGTATCGTGCTGTTAAATTTTCTCAGTACAGACCATTCTGCACAGGCGATGCTTCATCAGCCTCCAATACGCATCAGAACGAGAATGGTTATCACCCCGATACTGTTTACTGGTTTAAATATGAGCCGCTGATGTGGCGGGTGCTCGATCCCGATGAAGGATTTATCATGTGTGAATCCATTATAGATTCTCAGGCTTTTTCAAATCATGTTTTCAGAGACGTAAATAATGTCTTCGGCAAGGGCAACGGTGCATACTTAAACAAATCCAATGAATACACAACGGACTGGAAAACAAGTTCATTAGCATCATGGCTCAACAGTGATTTTTACAATACTGCATTCACATCCTCTCAGCAAAACAAAATAAAGCTCACCGAGCTTGAAAACAAAAGCACTTACAAAAGTAAATATGATGGAAAAAATTCATATAATAGTGTGTTTCTTCTTTCTTATTGGGATGCGATAAATCCCGATTACGGATTCAATTCAAGTTACAGAAATGACACAGCCAGAAGAGCGCAGGGAACGGATTACGCCAAGTGTCAAGGCTTATGGGTAAGTACAAGTTCTTCCGACTGGGGAAGTCCTTCCTGGCGGTTGCGTTCGCCCTACGATTTCGACCATACCTGGAGTGTCGACGGTAATGGCTACGTCTACCACCTCAGTCATGTAGGCAGTACAAATGATGGCATTCGTCCCGCTTTAAAAATTACCAATCTTTCATCTTTAATCTCTCAATCCGACTTCAACTTCAGCCAAACGCACACGGTGGACAATTACCAATCCGCCGACTCCGGCTATCAGAATCAATATTTTGCCGGCGCGGGCGTACCGCTCGACGGCACAAACGGCAGCCCGGATTTCTGCATTCCCGGTCTTTCCGCTGCGAATAGTTTTGTTCCGCAGGGGTGCGGATATGACCCCGATACCGGCACGGTGCTTACAACAAGCTACAAATACAATAACGACGGCAACAGCATGCTCTTTGCCCTCGACGGCGCGACGGGTGATATGATCGGCGAATACTTCCTCAATGACCAATATGGCGATGTGGTCAAATCCCACGTCGGCGGCGTCGCTGTATATAACAATACAATATATATTGCAAACGATACCGGCATTCTGACCTATGACACAGCAAGGCTCGCCGACAGCGGCGGAATGCGTGCAACCGGGTTTTACAATATTTCCGATAAGCTCAACGGCGCAAAATGCTCCTACGTTACCGTAAGCGACGGCATATTGTGGACGGGCAATTTCTACGACGCGGACGACTCGCGGTATAATCAGAAGGCTAACGCCTCGTCAAACAGCGTTATCTTAGGTTTTGACCTGAAAAACAACGCCGATTTCAGCAAACCCGATTACACTGTATGGATTGGCAAGGATATTGAAAATATTCAGTCCGCCGTACAGTATAACGGCACATGGTATATTACAACTTCATTCGGCAGGCAGAACGACAGTATTTTGTATTTCGGAAAACCGATGAATCCGAATTATATTTACTCAACAGAGCTTACGCCTGTTACGTCGCTCCCGATGATGGAGAACGGATTTATCAAAGACGGATATTTGTATGCTATGTTTGAATCTGCCGCCTGGAAATACAACGGCGCAGAGGATACGGTATCGCGCAATCCTACGGATGTTATATGGAAAATCAACCTCGAACAGATGCAGAGAAACACGTTTGTTATCGGCAAAGATTCTAACGGATTTGTACACAATAACGAGCAGGGAGACGGTTTTGAAGGGTCAAAGAATTATAAGATCAGTGATCAGTATTTTAATCTTTTAACGAGAAACTCCAATGCGGTGGAAAAAGCATACGTTAAAGCAAGAATGGCTCAGAAATGGGGCGGCTCCTGCTACGGTGTTTCGGCTACTATGGCAATGCTTAAAAATAAGCAGATCACTTTGAGCGACCTGACAAATAAAAGCGTTCTTGATTATTACAGCATAGGTAAACCCTGCGATGACGCAAAATTCCGCGATGTTATCAACTATTATCAGCTCTCGCAATTTGTCGGCAAAGGCGGAGATCAGGATGCAGCGATCAGTAAGTTCTATCCCGGAACGCTGAATGCATTGAATCTTGCGACAGGCAACAGCATTAAAGACACGCTGCGTAAAATTGTTGATTGCGCTAATGAAAACAAGCTGTATGTTCTTACATTCTCCGAGCCGTTTAATGCGCATGCGCTTCTGCTTGTTGACTGCGCATACATCAACGGCGAGTATGTTGTAAGGTATTTTGACCTGAACAGCGAAGACTTCTTTACAACCTTTAACTCAACCGAGTACAATTATATGTATATCAAAAAAGATTTTTCGCATTATACGCTTAGTGATTTAAGCTTTATGTATGATACGGCAACAGTAACATTGATTGATCCCGCAAAAATGATAAGCCTGAATTCTTACAGCACAAGATCATATGCTCCTGCCGGAACAAGAGCAGCGGAAGACTCGCACACCAAATTTTACATTGTACCTGATCATGCGTTTACGCTCACAAACGCCGCGGGTCAGACGCTCAGATTTGACGGCGAGAATTTCAGCGGAGATATGACGGTTTATGATCTGGATGTAGTGGTAAAAGATGTCGATTCCGAATATGTTTTTGAAATCGACAACAGCGATATTTTTACGCTTGATTGCAGCGGAAAAATTGACTGCTCGCTCGGCAATGACGACACATATTTTTCCGTTGACGGCGAAAACATCAGCGGCGTGACATTCTCTGCCGACACAATGAAGCTTGACGGCAAAAACATTACGTTCAAGGCGTTTGTTTCCACTGACGAAGAAGTTGCCGAAAACGAGCTGGGTCTTGTTTCAATCAGCGCAAGCTCAGCCGCAGGCGTGACGCTTAATAAAAACAACGATCGCGTTGAAGTCACAAGCGACGGCGATATGAGCAGCATCGAGGCGGCGTCCTACGTCGGCACGGAAAAAGAAACGCAGACCTATGACGGCAAGACGGATAAAATCACGCTGACGGCAGACGACGTGATCGTTGCTGAGAAAAAAGTCCACAGCGTCAGCGTTGACGATGTAACGCTCAACTACAAAAAATCTGCAAAACTTAAGCCGGCAATCACTGCAGATGAGGGGGTTAAGTATACCGTGAGCTACAAAAGCTCTAACCCGAAGGCTGCATCTGTTGACAAGGACGGCAACGTTAAAGCGCTTAAGAGAGGAAATGCAACGATTACCGTAACCGTTACGGATCAGTACGGCAATGAAGTAAAAGATACGTGCAATGTCACAGTCAAATACTCCATCTTGCAGTGGCTTATTATTATCGTATTGTTCGGCTGGCTCTGGTATTGATCTGCTGATTGAATAAACTGAATCTGCACCGAAAAAGAACCGCTGTGAACGCCACAGCGGTTCTTTGCGTGTTTATTTTATAAAATAATCATTTCATTTCTTCAACGAGCTTTAAATACTCGCCGATAAGGTATGAGCCTGTGTGTTTGCCGACTGAAAGAAGTTCGTCGGCGACCGAACGCTTGATGTTTGCGATGTGTCCCATAAACGCAAAGTTG
>CADAMY010000158.1 GCA_902789095.1 Oscillospiraceae bacterium
AAAAATATTGGAAAGTATCCTGCGGCTTGCAGGGTTATTTTTAAGGTCGTAAAGGATTTTGTCGACCTGGTCAAATTCACCTTCAGGATAAATATGCTTTACGCCGAGCTGATAACCGTAAGCCTTGCCGATGCTGCCGTTTTCGTCAGCCCATGAATCCCAGATTTTACTGCCGAGATCGTGGATGTTGTTGGATTTTTTCTGCCATATCCAGAGCAGCTCGTCAACGCAGCTCTTGAAATAAGTTTTTCTTAAAGTGGTAACAGGGAATTCCTTTGAAAGATCGTAGCGGTTAACTATACAGAATTTTTTGATGGTATGCGCGGGTGTGCCGTCCTCCCATACAGGGCGGACTTTTTCGTTTTCGTCGGAATATCCGTTAGTAAGAATGTCGTTTACATTTTCTATAAAAACTTTATCGGCATAGCTCATAATTCTCTCTCCCTTAATATATTTGTAAAATTATATCACAGCGCACAGTGAATTTCAATAAATTTTTTAGCTCATCAAAATTATTTTCTCTTTAGATTTTCTTGCAAATTAAAAATTACCGGTATTGACTAAAAAGCATTATTAAAGTATAATTTATTATATTTACAAAATGCGGAGTGCGGAAATAATGAAACTTAAAAACTTAATTTTACCGATTTTTGCCGTTTTCAGTTTTATTTTTATTAATATTGTTCCGGTTGTAGAGCCTCTTATAATAAGCGGTATAATTGTAATCGCTTATCTTGTTTTTGTATTCTTTTCAAGACGCAGTGCGATTCAATATACCGAAGACTCGCTGAATTTTAAAAAAGATGCTCCCCTCAAGATTTTCAGCGGTTTTATGTCGCTGTTCTTTGCAATAAGGTTTTTTACACTCTGGATAATGTCGGAAAAACTCCAGAAATTCAGTTTTGCCGGCAGCGCAGTGAAAACTCTTGCCGTGTGCTTCGCTTCTTTAGTTTTTTTGTGCGGGACTTATATCGCGTTCAGTAATTTATTTAGCTTTGTTCGCGATATTATAAAAAAGCTTGACTATGACGTCAAGCCTGATTTAAATTATAAAAAAACCGGTTATAAATCAATTGTTATAATTGCAGTCACGACCCTGTTTTTTGTAACGCTTTGTTCAAAATCTTCTCCGATATACCCTTTCAACAACTGGAACGACGCAAACTGCTTTTTCACGGTTGGCAAGGCGGCAGCCAATAACATTGTTCTTTACAAAGACATTTTTGAGCAGAAAGGTCCGCTGCTTTATTTCATGCACTCGCTGGCATACCTTATTTCACCTGACACATTCACAGGCGTTTATCTGCTTGAATTGATCAACGGATTTTTACTGCTTTTCATTCTTTATAAAACTGTGCTTATTTTTACAGAAAAAGATTCGGTTCTGATAATTCCGCTGCTTGCTGTTGTTATTTATACATCAGGGGCATTTTATATGGGTGACTCGGCTGAAGAATTCTGCCTGCCGTGTCTTGCCATATGCAATTATTACGGAATAAGAGCTTTGTATCTTGATAAAAAACTGCGCCCTGCCGAATGGTTTATAACAGGGCTCACTGCCTGCTTTGTTCTGTGGTTCAAGTTCTCTCTGCTCGGATTCTATATCGGTTTCGGCATTTTCTTTGCAATCGTTTATATTAAAAATAAATGGATAAAAGAAGCTTTCGTTTCGCTCGCTTCTTTAGCAGGAGGTATTGCAGCGCTCAGCGTACCCGTTTTGATTTACTTCGTAATTAACAAAGCTGTTAAAGATTTGTTTGAGGTATATTTTTACGACAATCTGTTTTTATATACGACCGACACCCCTTACAACAAACTTTTCACGCTCTTCTATAATCTCTATTACGGAATACATTCATTCCTTACAGCATATCCCGTCGGTCTTGCGCTGATAATTACAGGCCTTGTTTATTTGTCATTCAAAAACAAAAAGGTGTTTTTCTTCAATCTCTGCACCTTTATTTCAAGCCTTTTCTTTATCTATTCCGGAGGAAGACATTATATTTATTATCCTCTGATACTGTCATACTATATTCCTTTCGGGCTGATTCCCGTTTACTCAATTTTCAAAAAATATGCTCCTTCGGTTTTGTCAAAAAGCAAACGGAAAAAACTACTCGCTTTTTCTTCTGCGGCTGTATATTCCGTTATCTGCGTTGCGGCGGCGTTTCTGCTAAGCTCCAACACATACATGCTCAAATACAGCAAGGACGATATGCCTCAGTATAAATTTGCAAAGATAATGTCGCAGACGGAAAATCCGACTATGTTTGAATATATGCACCTTGACGGCGGATTTTACACAGCTTCGGGAATCGTTCCCTCCTGCAAATACTTCTGCGGGCTGAACATACCGTATGATGAGCTCAGAGAAATGCAGAAGAGTTATATTGCAAACGGAGTTACCGACTACGTCGTAGTCAGAAAAGACAAGCTCGAAGGCAGCCAGCTTGACGTATATGAACTGATTGCATCAGAAAAATTTGAGTCATCAAAAGGCAAATTCGATACATATTATTTATATAAAAGAAAGTAGTCTGTAAAATAGTAAATCACAGCAATAATTTACCCGGTATCTACAAAAGATACCGGGTATTTTCATTTAATACTGATTTTTATTACGGAAGTTTACCGTTTATAAGAAGATCGAAGCCCTGTACGATAAGGTACGGCAGTTCAACTACGCCGATAATTACTTCAAATACTCTGAGAATCGTCCAAAGCACTTCCTTAAGCGCCAGAACAGCTGCGTTCTGCGGTTCGGGAGTTACAAGCTCTGAAGGAGCGGGAAGAGTTTTATTGATAGTGTATGTAAACTCTGTAAGCATCGGGTTGTGGTCAGTATAGCGGTCGCCGTTTTCATTGGTAAGAGGAGGAACTGTTTTTGAAATCGGAGTTAAGGTCATACTCTCGCCGCTTCTGTATAGAATACGGTCAAGAGTGTCGCCGTCGTCAATTACAAAATCCTCTGCATACGGATCATATCCGCCGTTGTTGTAAAGCTCTGCCCATACGTCTTTTAATCCTGTCGGAACAAGGAGATTGTTATACATATCATCCTTGGTCTTACGTTTGAACTTGAAGTTGAAGTCGCCCTGAACTATGAGAGCTCTGCCGTCGTTGAGATTCTTATTGATGAACTCGGCAAGCTGCTTAAAGTTGCTGACTTTCGCCTTAATTGAAATCGGATCATATCCTGCGTCCATATGAACATTGATAACGTGAATGTAAACGCCCGGCTTCAGCTCCATAAGGCTGTATATAAATCCTTTGTTGGCAACTGCGTCCATAGAGCCTGAAATAAAGCCGTATTCAAACTTCCAGTTTTCACGGTAAACATTGTAAAGCGGATGAGGAGAGAACACATTAAGTCCCTGACCCTGAGCAAGTCCGCCGCTTGTGAATGAACGGTAAGGATAATTCGTCATCTGCTCGGCAAGATATTTATGGGAATTGAAATCTTCCTCTGTGCCGATGAAATCAACGTCTGTGCTGTTGAGCAGGGCGCCGATTTTTCTTGCTCTGTCGTTTGTAAACGTGAAAGTAGTTCCCTGAAAATCGCCTACCAGCGGTATGCCGGATACATTGTAAGCGATCATTTTAAGCGAACCGCTGTTGTCCTGCTTGGCGCTTACGCATATAACTGTCGATACAAGCATAATCAGACTAAGCAGCACGCAAAGTAACTTTTTCATTTGCCATCATTCCTTTTTTTAAAGATAAACTAATTATAGCATACTACTTTCAAATGTCAAATAATTTATAAGCTATTTTTTATAAAAAATGAATATTGTAAAATCGCAGTTGATGTGGTAATATTGTTCGGAGGTGATATTTTTGAAAAAGATTATAAGTGTTTTTCTTTGTATAATTATTGCGTTTTCCGTTTCAGCGAGCGCATTTGCTCAAAGCAGCAAGCCTTATGTGCCCGAAATCATCGTTACTGGTTTCGGCAGAACAGATCTTATTATTGATAAAGGCGAGCCGACCGAGGATCAGATCTTTCTGCCGTCAATGAACAGGCTGAAATCAGCTCTGGGCGAGCTTGTATTTCCTCTTAGTATGTTTCTGCTTTTTGACAGCAGCGATTATTTTGCAAAATCTCTTGTAAAAACAGCAAACAATCTTTTTAAAGAGATTGAGTTTGACAATAACGGCGAGCCTGTTTACGATAAAATTTCACTCGAACGAGAAAGCGATTACTACACTTTCAGATACGATTTCCGTTATGACGTTACCGACACGGCGAAAATTCTCAACGATTATATTGAGCAGATAAAGGAATATCACAACGTTGAAAAGGTTGCTCTTATCCCTGAAAGCATGGGCGGTGCAGTTACTCTTGCTTATCTTTATCTTTACGGATACGACAGCGTGGATACCGTTGTTTTCCGTTCGTCAGCTATGATGGGCATCAGCTTTATCGGCAAAGTTTTTACAAAAGAAATCCATATTAACCCGCAGGATGTTACGGGATTTATAAACTCGTTTATTCAGGGTCAGGGAAACGATAAAATACTTGAACGTGCGCTTGTAAGCAACATAGCAAAATTCCCCGTCATGCTTATAGCAAACAAGCTCAACAGATTTTTTGACAAACAAAAAGATTATATTTATGAAAACAGTATGTGTCGTATGTTCGGCAATCTTCCGGGGCTTTGGAGCTTTGTTCCGTCAGAATATTACGAAAAAGCCAAGGCGACGATGCTTGATAAGGACGCAAACCGTAAACTCATTGAAAAGATTGACGTTTATCAGTACGAAATAAAACCTGCGGCAGCTGAATTATTTAAAAAAATGCAGGCAGACGGCGTAAAAGTTGCGCTGATTTCAAACTACGGTCTTCACGGTGTTCCGCTCGTTGAAAACGACGGCTGCATGACTGATTTTCTTTCACATTTCTCCCGACAGGCAGATCGACGCTTCAACCTGCATTCTGCCGATGAATACATGGTTTGTAAAAGGTATGATCCATACATGGTATAATGATGATTATTACAGACTTATTGACTGGATAATATACGAAAGCGAAAACGCCCGGATAGACGAAAATCCTGAGTTCCCGCAGTTCTTATACGACAACACAGACGATGAAACGCTTGAAATTCTGACCGAACAGAGCCCTGACCCGCTGAACGATAATCTGACGGCATCAACGTTTTTCGGCGCTTTTAAAAATCTCGTTCCAAAAAATTAGAATAATGATTATTTGATGTTGACAAAAGGGCTGTTTTTTGATAAAATAGCCCTTGTCGATTAAATATATTTACGGAAGCGTATCGAAGTGGTCATAACGGGCCTGACTCGAAATACTTTACGGTTTTCTGCCTCTTCCGGCAGCAAAACCCTTTAGTATCAACGCTCTCCGGTGGAATCGAAATTGAAAATTTAATACGTTCTTGCATGTTTTTCTTGCATTTATTCTCTGCACGAAAAGCATTGAGATAATACGGAAGCGTATCGAAGTGGTCATAACGGGCCTGACTCGAAATCAGGTAGCCTTCACGGGCTCGTGGGTTCGAATCCCACCGCTTCCGCCAGATTTTTAGCTAAAATGTTCAAGTTTTTGTTCATTTTAGCTATTATTTTTGTCTGAAACATGCACAACTTTCGATTCCTATAACTGACTTTTACGTTAATTGAGTCGACACAGGCAAGAAATCATGCAAGAACACATGCAAGAAAAAAACAACCGTCAAAACCCTTTATTTTCAACGGTTTCAGCCGTTTTCAATGTTTCTGACTCTTCAAAAAATACGCTGATTTTTGTCCGTTTTTTCAGCATTTTTCCCGTATGCTGAGTTCAAACTCTTGAATCATTATATAAAATTTGGTATAATATAAGTGAACAATAATTATACCTTATCTCTTTTTTCGGAGGCGCGCTATGGCACTTGAAAATAAATTTGGGCTCGACAATTCTGCTGATCTTGCCCGAGAAGAAGAACGCATCAGCAAGAAAAAAGCTGCCATGCTGTTTGAAAACGGAATACTCGACCAGCTTGAAGCAGGTAAGTTTTCTTCGCTCCGTCTGATTCACAAATACCTTTTTGAAGATATTTACGATTTTGCAGGAGAAATCCGAACCGTGAATATTGCAAAAGGCAGCTTCCGTTTTGCACCGGTAATGTATCTTGAATCCGCACTTGAAAACATTGATAAAATGCCGCAGTCCACATTTGATGAAATCGTCGAAAAATATGTGGAAATGAATGTTGCACACCCTTTCAGAGAGGGCAACGGGCGCAGTACACGCATCTGGCTGGATCAGATTTTCAAAACCGAGCTTCATAAAGTCGTTGACTGGAGCAAGGTCGACAAAGAAGATTATCTTCTCGCTATGGAGCGCAGTCCCATAAGAGATATCGAAATCAAGCACGTTCTCAAAGCCGCCCTCACCGATGAAATCAACAGCCGTGAAATATACATGAAAGGCATTGACCACAGTTATTACTACGAGGGATATACAACCTTCAAGACGGAGGAATTATAATAAAGAAATGAGGTGCAAATATGCCTGATAAGAATTGGCAATTTGAACTTGAAGGGTGAACCTGAAAGAGCCGAAAAAAGTGAAGCCTGGCAAACCGCCATCGGCTTGCAGGCGGTTGACGGACTCAATACGTCTGAATACCTGCTGGACACCGCAAAAGATCATATTGAGGGTAAAATCACTATTGATGAGGCTCAGAAGCGTATCCACAGCTATTACGAGCAGAGAATCGCCCGTACTGAGGTTGAGAACAATACCAAAGAAGCCGATATCGTATCTGCAAGAATAACCAAGCTTTTGGGCGAGAAAGCATTTCAGTTCTCTCCTGCCGAGTGGATTACCATTCATCGCAGATTATTTGAAGGCGTATTTGACCACGCCGGAAAAATCCGCCGGTATAACATTTCTAAAAAGGAATGGATACTGAACGGTGAATCGGTTATCTATGCTGATTTTAACAGCATAAAAGACACGCTGGATTATGATTTTGCCTCCGAAAAGCAATTCTCTTATGAAGGATTGTCGGTCGAAGCAGCGGTAAAACACTTGGCAAAATTTGCTTCCGATATTTGGCAGATTCATCCCTTCGGCGAGGGCAACACAAGAGCCACCGCCGTGTTTATATTGAAATACATGAAAACCTTTGGGTTCCGTGTCAATAACGATGCCTTCCGCGAAAACTCCTGGTATTTCCGCAACGCATTGGTTCGTGCAAACTATAACGATTTGCAAAAAGGGATTCATTCTACCACAAAGTATTTGGAATTGTTTTTTTCAAATCTTCTGCTCGGCACCAACTA
>CADAMY010000159.1 GCA_902789095.1 Oscillospiraceae bacterium
TTTGATACGATCTATGCCGAAGGTCAGCGCAGATATATCGAATCTCTTTCGTCTTATGCCCGTCAGTTTTTGGGGCAGATGGAAAAACCCGCCGTTGATTATATAGAGGGACTTTCGCCGGCGATTTCGATAGATCAGAAAACCACTTCAAAAAATCCACGTTCAACAGTCGGCACGGTCACGGAAGTTTACGATTATTTAAGACTGCTGTATGCGAGAATAGGCGTACCGCATTGTCCCGTATGCGGCAGAGTTATCAGCCGCCAGAGCATTGACACTATCGTTGAGCAGATAATGGAACTGCCTGAAAAAACAAAAATCCAGGTTATGTCGCCTATCGTCAGCGGAAGAAAAGGCGAATATGTAAAAGAGCTTGAAAACGTCAGAAAAAGCGGATTTGTAAGAGTCCGTGTTGACGGTATAATATATGATCTGTCTGAAAAAATAAAGATGGATAAAAATAAAAAGCATAATATAGAAATCATCGTTGACCGTCTTGTAATGAAAGCGGATATTAAAAGCCGCCTGACTGATTCTGTCGAGACTGCCGCTAAAATGTCTGACGGAATCATACTTATTGATGCGGCGGACAGCGGCGAAATGCTGTTTTCTCAGAACTATGCCTGCCCTGAACACGGAGTGAGCGTTGAGGAACTTTCGCCGAGAATGTTTTCTTTCAACAATCCTTTCGGCGCCTGTCCTAAATGCGCAGGTCTCGGCGTTTTCATGCGTCCGAGCCGTGAACTTATCATACCTGACGAAAATCTTTCTGTTATCGAAGGCGCAATTCAGGCAACGGGATGGTCAAAGGCAGACGGCGGCACGATTGCTCAGATGTATTTTGAAGGCGTAATAAACGCTTACGGCGGAAGCATGACGACTCCGTTCAAGGATCTGCCGAAAAAGACTCAGGATGCGCTTCTTTACGGTACTGAGGGCAAAAAGATTAAAATGGAACGCAGAAGCGAATACGGAAGCGGAACTTATATGTCTGAATTTGAAGGCGTTATCAATAACCTTCAAAGACGGTATAACGAAACGACGTCAGACTGGTCACGAAATGATATTGAGCAGTATATGACGAACGTTTCATGCCCTGAATGCGGCGGAGCGAGACTGAAAAAAGAGAGCCTTTTTGTAACGGTCGGCGATATAAATATAGATGAACTCTGCCATAAAACAATGAACGGAGTGCTTGATTTCTTCAATAATCTTAAACTGTCGAAGCGTGATGAATTCATAGCCAAAGCCATTGTCAAAGAAATTAAAGACAGAATAACTTTCCTTTCAAGCGTGGGACTTGAGTATCTAAGTCTTTCACGCTCTGCCGGAACGCTTTCGGGCGGCGAGAGCCAGCGTATCAGGCTTGCCACCCAGATAGGCTCTTCGCTGATGGGCGTGCTTTATGTGCTTGACGAGCCGAGCATCGGTCTTCATCAGAAGGATAATGAAAAACTGCTTGAAACTTTGCGCAGGCTTCGTGATTTAGGAAATACGCTTATTGTTGTTGAGCACGATGAGGATACGATGCGAGCCGCAGATTATATAGTTGATATCGGTCCGGGCGCAGGAATCCACGGAGGAAATGTCGTCTGCTGCGGAAGCGCTGAGGATATAATGAACTGTGAAGAGTCAATAACGGGGCAGTATCTCAGCGGCAAAAAGAAAATACCTGTTCCTGAATCAAGACGCAAGGGGAACGGTAAATTCCTGAGCGTATTCGGAGCGGCTCAGAACAATCTTCAGAATATTGACGTTAAGCTTCCTCTCGGCGAGTTTATCTGCATTACTGGCGTATCGGGATCGGGAAAATCATCACTCGTGAATGAGATTATTTATAAAAAGCTCGCCGCCGAGCTGAACAGAGCAAAAAAATTCCCCGGAAAGCACGATCACTTTGAGGGGATAGAAAATCTTGATAAAATTATTGATATTGACCAGTCGCCGATAGGCAGAAGTCCGCGCTCAAATCCCGCAACTTACGTCGGAGTTTTTGACGACATCAGAACTCTTTATGCTCAGACAAAAGACGCAAAGCTCAAAGGCTATAAATCAGGTCGCTTTTCGTTCAACGTCAAGGGCGGCAGATGCGAAGCGTGTCAGGGCGACGGTATAGTAAAAATAAAAATGCACTTCCTGCCGGATATCTACGTTCCGTGCGAGGTCTGCGGCGGCACAAGGTACAACAGCGAAACTCTCAGCGTCAAGTATAAAGGCAAGAGTATTTACGACGTACTGGAAATGACTATTGAAGAAGCGACCGAGTTTTTCTCGTCTGTGCCGAGAATCCATAAGAAGTTACTCACTCTATGCGAGGTTGGACTCGGATACGTTAAAGTCGGCCAGCCTGCAACAACTCTTTCCGGAGGCGAAGCTCAGCGTGTTAAGCTTGCAACGGAGCTTTCACGTCAAAATACAGGCAGAACGATTTACGTTCTTGACGAGCCTACAACGGGTCTTCATACTGCCGACGTTCACAGGCTCATTGACGTATTGCAGCGCCTTGTAGATACAGGCAGTACAGTGCTTGTGATCGAACACAATCTTGACGTTATAAAGGTTGCAGACCATATAATCGACCTCGGACCTGACGGCGGCAGCAACGGCGGCAGGATAGTAGCCGAGGGTACGCCGGAGAACGTCGCCAAAGTCAGCGGATCATATACCGGTCAGTATTTAAAAAAGATGCTTGAAGAGTAATTTACTGACAATTTTCATATAAAAACAACAGGGCGCGGAAACGAATCTGCACCCTGAATTATTATTGAATCAGAACTTTATTTCCTGTTTGCTGTCGGATGAACGGTAGATAGCGTCAATGATTTTTGACGTTACGATAGCCTTATCGATATATGCCTGGTTGGGAGTTCTTGTCTTAACGGATTCAACAAATGATTTAATCTCTGCAAAATAGTCAAAGCCTGTTGAAGCGTAGTCGGGTATAATCTCGGTCAGCATACCGTTAAGAGTTGAGTACATTTTGAACTGACCGCCGTAGCTCATTCTGATGCCTGCTTTTGTACCAATAAAGTCAATGAACGTTTCATTCGGCTCAATGTTCTGCGCCCACGCACCGTTAAATGTGATTGCGGTTGAATCCGTTCTGATCATACCGGTTACAAAATCATCAACGTCATACGTGCCGTTTTCTATGTCTGAGGAATCTGAAGCCCACATGCTTGTTGTAACGTAATTTTTCATATCAACGCCGAGCTTTGAATGAGCAACGCCCGTGCAGGTGAGGGGAGTAGGATCGCCAAGGCAGTAAAGCGTAAGGTCAATGTAATGAACACCCCAGTCGATGAGCACTCCGCCGCCTGATTTTGATTTTGTAGTAAAGTCGCCGCCGAGTCCCGGAATTGAACGGTGAGCACGGAAGCTGATATAGGTCTGATAAACTTCGCCGAGTGCGCCCTGAGCGATTAAATCTTTAATGTGGTTTACAGTGTCGCAGAATCTGTTTACAACGCCAATCGAAAGCATTCTGCCTGTTTCGTGAGCAACCTTCTGCATTTCATACGCTTCTTCAAGAGTTCTGGCGGCAGGTTTTTCGCAGAGTACGTCTTTCCCGTCACGCATGAAGTCAATGGAAATAGGAGCGTGAAAGTCATTGTGTGTGCATACGGATACGATGTCAATGTCATCATGACCGAGCAGTTCTTTATAATTGTAAACTGCTTTTCCGCATCCGTATTCTTTTACGGCTCTGTCTGCTCTTTCGGGTATAATGTCGCAGAAATATGTAATCTCAACGTCGTCGAGCTGAAGGTAATTCGGTATATGCGCTCCGTTTGCGATGTTTCCGCAGCCGATGATTGCTACTTTTAATTTATCACTCATATTAAACACCTCTGATAGATTTATAAATGTTTTTAAAATTATAACGTAGATTGACTGAAAAATCAATATGTGAAACAAAAAAGACAGAATCAAAAGTATGAATTCTGTCTTTATTTTAATGTATGATTATACATATTTTGAAAAAACCGTTACATATCGGCTGTCAAAAGTAACCGATGTGATTTTTGAAAACGGGATTATGTACGGCTCGTCCTGCCAGATACCGTCTGCGTCAAAGTGTTTAAAAACCACCTTTGATTTAAGCACTTTTTCTATTTTACCGATATAATACACCCATTCGTCTTCATTAAGACTTTCGTGTTCTATAATGATATTTTTATTGAGCTTCTGAAGCGAAAGAAAAACGCTGTGCCAGTCTGCAAGATCAAGCTGAGGAGATTCAACGCCGTCAAGCACTTTTTCAGCTTTCAGTATTTCAAGGCATTTATCATCTTTTATCTTGATTTTCTTCAAATCGCAAAAACGACGTATTGAAAATCCGTCAAGTAAAAAGTCGTCTTCTTCTGCTGCGAGAAAAAGCTTTTCACTCGCCTGAAGGGGAATATAATTATAGTAGTTTGCGTCATATTTCAGATAAAGAGTAAGAAGCTTTTTTTGCTCTGCGGCTTTTTGAAACAGAGCAATCATTTCGGATTTTTTCATCAAAAATCTTCCTTTCAGAACGATCAATAGTTAAAGCAATAACTGCTTTATTACATAAAAAGTTTTTTGAAAATCAAGATAATCAGCATATTATTTAATAACTGCCGGGCAGTCCGATTTCTATTTTCCGATAATTTCAAGTCGTTTAAATATTATTGAAATCGAATAATTGTAAATATCGGGAGATATTTTTTGAAGTGTTATATCCCATTGATAGTCCTCACCGCTGACGTTTAATGAATCTATAATCCACCATGAATCAGAAAGATCCTTCAGCTTGATGTCAGAAGTTAAAAATCTGTAATCATAGAATCTGAGCTCTTTTATCTCTTTATATGGGCATTGTTTTGTATTCAGATGTAAAACTAAACAGT
>CADAMY010000160.1 GCA_902789095.1 Oscillospiraceae bacterium
TATAAACCAAAAAGCGCCGCTTTTGCGGCGCTTAATTTTATCTTAAATATTCAATTGTCATTTATTCGCGTTACCCGGCCATTATTATAAGCTGTGTGAGCATATTGCCGTTGCCTATTATCCTTCCGTGAATATCTTTTGTAAAGTTTGTTTTAGGATCATAGCAACCGAGCTTCTGATTATTTAAATTATATGCCGTTTGTACGCCTTTTGAGTCAGTCTTGATATATCCGACCTCTTTTGAGGATTTGTTTCTGATAATCTTATCTGACATTTCCACAACTCCTTGAAGTTATTAAATTGTAACTTTTCGGCCGTCGTGGTAAGATATTAACTGCGGATATGATCCGCACGATTAAATTGTCTTATCATTCACCAGACGGCTCTTGAATTTTGCTTGAACTTTCATTTCAAAAGCCTCCTTTGTCTTTGTTCAATTACATTATATCACAAAGCCTCCTTTGTCTTTGTTCAATTACATTATATCACAATTTTTCCATTTGTCTATTCGTATATTCAACAAAGTTGGTGTAAAGATTTTGTATATATTCTACAAATTTATGTTATGCTAATCTCATTGTCATTTCAAGTATGCGCTTTACGCAAAGCTCCAGCGCTTCTCTTGAAAGCAAGCCTGCTTCCATTCCGGCTTTAAGATCCTCAGGATAGCCGACGTGCATCTTCATATCGTTGCCTGCGAGAACTTCTTTAACCGGGTCGTTCTTAACACCCCAGTCGGTGGTGACCATTCCTCTGAATCCCCATTCATTGCGCAAAATTCCCGTAAGCAGCTCCCAGCTTTCCGAAGTATGCTGACCGTTGATGAGGTTGTAAGAAGACATCATCGTTATCGGATCGCTCTCTTTTACAGCTATTTCAAAGCCCTTGAGATATATCTCTCTTAGTGCACGCTCTGAGAGGATCGAATCGTTGGCGTAGCGGTTTGCCTCTTTATTGTTGCAGGCAAAATGCTTGAGCGATACGGCTGTATGCTCAGACTGGATTCCTCTGATCGCAGCAGCGGCGCTCTTACCGGCTACGAGCGGATCTTCCGAATAATATTCAAAATTCCTGCCGCAGAGAGGATTGCGGTGAATATTCATCGCGGGCGCAAGCCAGATTCCGATATTGTTTTCCCTGACCTCTCTGCCGCCTGCCGCGCCGACTTCATAAATAAGATCGGGATCCCATGTGCATGCCATAAGCGTTGCGCAAGGCCAGCAGGTAGTATATATTCCGACCTTTGTATCAAGACGAAGGCCCGCAGGACCGTCAGCTGTTGGAACGGGAGGAATATTAAGTCTCTCAAGTCCGCCGAAGCAGCCTGTGTTTGCAACGCCTGTCGGTTCTTTTCCGCCGACAAAATCCATGAGCTCCTCATCTGTAAACTGAGCAATAAAGCTGTCAAGCGAAATCTTATCGCCGACGTCGTCAAACATTACCGTTTCAGCGGGAGCCGAAGCGCCGGAAGATTCGGCTTTACCGTAATAATAGCTCGCCTCGCCTGTCGGCATTGTTTCAAACGTTCCGTCTGCAAGCATTCTTTTTTCAAGCTTGAACGGACGGCAGTACTGAGTTAGCTGCTCTGTAACCGTGTCTTCTTTTATCTCAAGCTCAAAATCAGCCTTTTTATTATTTCTAACGTCTGTGCCGATATAAAAGCTGTATATACCTTTTTCAAGTAAAAATGCAGACTTGCGGATCTTGCCGAGATCGTCAAAGCTAGCCATATCATTTATATCAAAGCTCACTGCAACTGTTTCGCTTTCACCCGGAGCGAGCAGTTTTGTCTTTTTATATGCCGCAAGTTCCTTTGACGGCTTGCCAAGAAGACCCTGAGGAGCCGAGTAATAAACCTGCACTACCTCTCTGCCCGGTACTGAGCCTGTATTTTTAACCGTCGTTACGGCGATTATTTTGTCTTCGCTCCTGCATACAACTGTACCTGAAAGCTCAAAGCTTGTATATGAAAGACCGAAGCCGAACGGATAACGTACATATTCTTTTTTGCCGGGTATCGTTTCAAAATAGCGGTAGCCGACATAAATATCTTCAGGATAAACGCAGTAATCAAAGCTTTCAACAAATTCTGCGGTTGAAGGATAAAAATCATACGACTTTGCTATTGTATCAACAAGTTTGCCTGACGGGTTGACGTCGCCGCATAGAATATCAGCTATTGCGCTGCCGCCTTCTATACCGCCCTGCCAGCCGAAAAGAACGCCCTGAACTTTATCGTTTTCCGCAAAATTTTCACAGTCAATCGGCGCTCCGGAATTTACAATGACAATTACCTTGCCGAAAAGCTCGCAGGCATCGTCAAGCAATTCTTTTTCAGCGTCTGAAAGATACCAGTCACCCGGTATCGGCCGCCTGTCAACGCCCTCGGCTGAAAAACGGCTGAAAGTGATGATCGCAGTCTGAGCTTCTTTTGCCGCCTGAGCTACAAGCTCTTTTTCAACAAAAGGCTCTTTAACGTGCATTGCCGCAAACGTGTCATAAGTCATATCGTCACGTTTCTGGCAGAATTCCATGTTGTTGACAATGTCCCATCTTGCATTTATCTGCTCCTGAGTAAGAACGTTTTTGCTCTCTTCTTTTACATAATTTTTGTAAAAGTCAATAACCGGCATATAAATCTTTACTTTGCCTTCGTTCTCTTTTTCGCATAAACCTTCGTAAATATTGCGAACGTACGGCGTATATACGTCGCCGCTTCCGCCACCGCCTTTTATATATTCAATCGTCGCTTTGCCGAAAAGCGCAACTGTTTCACCGGCTGAAAGAGGAAGCGCGTTGTCCGTATTTTTGAGCAGTACCATTCCTTCGCCTGCCGCTTTGCGGGAAAGCGCAATATGTTCTTTCCCTGCTGTTGCGCATCTGCCGTCTTTGCCGAGCGGAATGCATGGCTGATATCTGAATCTTGCATATTTTTCCATTATATTAACTCCTTTGAGCTGAATTTCAACATATATTTTAGCAGAATAATGCGGCTTTTTCAATCGGCGTATATTAAAGATTATTTGTAAAAAAATATAAAAAAAGACTTGACAAATAAAATTATATTTGATACAATCTAATTGTAAAAAATATTATTTTACAAAAAGGAGAAAATGTTATGAGTATTTATGATTATTCGGTATCAAAGCCCTCAGGCGAGGAAGTTTCACTCGGCGATTACAAAGGCAAGGTTATGCTTATTGTAAACACGGCCACAGGCTGCGGCTTCACCCCTCAATATAAAGACATTGAAGAGCTTTATGAAAAATACCATGAAAAAGGTCTTGAAATCATCGATATCCCCTGCAACCAGTTCGCAGGTCAAACTCCCGGAACAGATGATGAAATTCACGAGTTCTGCACTCTTCGCTACAACACTCAGTTCCCCCAGATGAAAAAGAGTGACGTAAACGGCGAAAACGCGCTTCCGCTTTACGCTTATCTCAAGAGTCAGAAAGGTTTTGAGGGCTTTGAGAAGGGCGCAAAAGGAATCAAGGCAAAAATGATGGTCGGCGCTATGAAGACCATGCTTGCAAAAATTGACAAGGATTATAAAAACAATCCTGACATCAAATGGAATTTTACAAAATTTGTCGTTGACCGTGAAGGCAACGTTGTTGAGCGCTTTGAGCCGACTGCCGATATGGGCGCAGTTGCAGAGTGCATAGATAAGCTTATCTGAGAGGGAAAATTATGCAGAGCGTTTATGAATTTTTAAAAAAATGCGGCACGTATTACCTCGCAACCGTGGAAGGCGATCAGCCGAGAGTACGTCCGTTCGGAACTATTGATTTATTTGAAAACAAGCTTTATATTCAGACGGGCAAGGTAAAGGATGTCTCAGCTCAGCTTCATCAAAATCCGAAAGCTGAGATCTGCGCTTTTGACGGCGAGAGATGGCTGCGAGTTGCCGCCGAATTTATTTCTGACGACAGACTTGAAGCAAAAGAGCATATGCTTGACAGTTATCCCGACCTTAAGGCGATGTATAAAGCTGACGACGGAAACACAGAAGTTTTTTATATGAAAAATGCGAGCGCTACGTTCTCATCTTTTACGCAGGCGCCCGTAACCGTTGAATTCTGATCAAAGGAGATGAAGGTATGGCACGCTATGATATAGCAATTTTAGGAACAGGCCCCGCCGGTCTTTCCGCCGCGATTACTGCGACGATAAGAAAAAAGAATATAATCCTCTTCGGGTCCCAAAATTCAAGCGTCAAGGTTGAAAAAGCCCATACCATACAAAATTATTTAGGACTGCCCGAAATAGCGGGCAGCGATTTAAAAGACGCTTTTTTAAATCACGTCAAAAAAATGGGTATAAAGATAACAGAAGAAAAAGTTACTCTCGTTTACCCTATGGGCGATTACTTTGCGATTCAGAGCTCGGAAAACAATATGTATGAAGCGTCGAGCATCATCCTCGCAACAGGCGTTGTTTCCGCAAAGCCGTATCCGGGTGAATCCGAATACCTCGGCAGAGGCGTCAGCTACTGCGCAACGTGCGACGCCGCCCTTTACAAAGGCAAGACAGCCGCAGTCATCGGCGCAAATCCCGACGAAGAAAAAGAGGCTGAACTGCTCGCAGAATACGCCGAAAAAGTTTATTACTTCCCGCTTTACACTCAGGAAGTAAACACAAACGACAAGGTTGAAGTAATAAAAGAAAAACCCGTTTCTATCGAAGGCGCATTCAAAGTCAGCGCTCTTGTAACGGACAAAAACAGGTATGACGTTGACGGCGTATTTGTGCTTCGCGAAAGCGTAGCGCCGGACAAGCTCGTAACAGGGCTTAAAATGAACGGCGCTCACGTTGACGTTGACCGCTCAATGGCTACCGAAATCAAAGGATGCTTTGCCTGCGGAGATATTACGGGCACGCCTTATCAGTATATCAAGGCGGCAGGCGAAGGAAATGTTGCGGCTCTTTCGGCGGCGGCATACCTTGATTCATTACGCAGAGAGCAGAAAGGAAACTGATATTATGCCGGATGAAAAGTCTGTTGAGGGCAGCGTTCACCCTGAGCTGAAGCTTGAAAATCAGCTTTGCTTCCCACTTTATGCGTGCGCAAGGCGTGTTGTAAATCTTTATGAACCGTATTTCAAGCCGCTCGGTATAACATACACGCAGTATATAGTTTTTCTCGTTTTGTGGGAAAAAGGAAGCGTTTGCGTCGGCGAGCTGAGCAAAAAGCTTTTTCTTGACAGCGGCACGCTTACCCCGCTTCTCAAAAAGCTTGAAAAAGAAGGCTACGTTGAGCGCAGAAGAAGCGAAGATGACGAAAGAAAAGTAATAGTCTCTCTTACCGAAAAAGGCAGAGAGCTTGAAGCTTTCGCCGCTGACATTCCGAAGAAAGTCGGAAGCTGTGTGAATCTTTCGCCCGAAGAATCATATACTTTATATATGCTTTTATATAAAATCATAAATAATATCTGAAAGAAAGGAAATTAAAAATGAGTATAATCGAAGTAAACAGCTCAAATTTTGAGCAGGAAGTTTTAAAATCAGATAAACCCGTTCTCGTAGATTTCTGGGCAGAATGGTGCGGACCGTGCAAAATGCTTTCACCCGTCGTTGACCAGGTTGCGGAAGAAAACGCAGGCATCAAGGTATGCAAGCTCAACGTAGACGACGCTCAGGATATTGCAATTCAGTACGGCGTAATGAGCATCCCGACGCTTATTGTTTTTAAAGACGGCAAGGCTGTTGACCAGTCAGTCGGCGTAGTTCCCAAAGCCGCAATTGAGGAGCTTGTAAGCTTATAATTAAAATTCCGGTTGGTTTACCTCATAAAAATGCCGCAGGACTAAGCTTCCTGCGGTGTTTTTTTGCGCATTTTAAAAAATACAGCCCATATTTATTGACAAAACAAATAAACTGTGGTAAACTCAGATTTGCGACTGATTCGCAAATTGGGCGAGGTGATCTTTTTGCAGAGATATTCAACAAAACAGCGCAAGGTAATGCTTGATTATCTTGCTTCACACAAAGACGAATCCGTATCTGCAAGCCGTATTGCCGAAGATCTGAAGCAAAGCGGAATCAGCAAAAGCGCCGTTTACAGAAACCTTGCCCTGCTCGAAAAAGAGGGCAAGCTCGCTAAATCATCAAAAGAAGGAAGCCGGTGCGTTTATTACAGATACAAAGACGCAGGCGACTGCCGAAGCCATATTCACCTTTCATGCCAGGTATGCGGCAAGACGTACCACATGGCATCTCCCGCTACAGAAAATATTGTTTCAAGCGTGGAGAAAGATTCTGATTTCAGCGTTGACCGTTCATCAAGCGTGCTTTACGGAATATGCGGCACCTGCCGCCATAAAGTGGAGTAAGGGGGATTTTGAATGACTGCCGCAAAAAGAATACTGTGCGCCGCCGCGGCTGTTATTATGTCCGTCGTGCTGATTTTCGGCGTTTTGTTTATAGCTGCTGAGGCTGAGCATGACTGCATAGGCGAAGACTGCCCTGTATGCGCCGTAATAAGTTTATTTGTTAATACGCTTAAAACGCTCTCAAAAGCGGGCATTTCTGCGCCGCTGACAGCGCTCTTTTCGTTTTTTATAATTCTGAGATTATATTATTATCTATCAGTTATTAAAACACCTGTTTTACTGAGAATCAAACTAATAAATTAAGAATCCGTTCAGATTAAGCAAAATTTTAAACGGAGGATAAAACTATATGAAAAAATATATTTCAATAATAATATGTATTTTAATGGCTCTCGGTGTTTTTACCGCTTGTTCAGGAAACGGGAATGCAAATACTGATTCAGGCAAGCTTAAAATAATCACCACTATTTTTCCTGAATATGACTGGGTACGCAATATCACCGGCGACAAGGCGGATATTACAATGCTGCTCGACAACGGCGTTGACCTTCACAGCTATCAGCCGACGGCAGACGACATTATCAAAATTTCCACCTGCGACGTTTTTGTTTACGTTGGCGGAACGTCAGACAGTTGGGTCAAAGACACTCTCAAAGAAGCTGTCAACAAGGATATGGTCGTTCTGAATCTGCTTGATCTGCTCGGCGAAAACGCAAAAGAGGAAGAGGAAAAAGAGGGTATGCAGACAGAAGATGAAGAGCATGAAGAAGGACCTGAATATGACGAGCACGTTTGGCTGTCCCTCAGGAATGCGGCTGTTCTTTGTCAGAAAATCAGCGACGCTCTTTGTGAAAAAGACGCCGCAAACGCAGATTTCTACAAATCAAACACTACCGCATATATCGAAAAGCTGAACGGTCTTGACTCGCAGTATAAAGACGCTGTCAGCGCCGCAAAGCAAAAAACGATCCTTTTCGGCGACCGCTTCCCGTTCCGCTATCTCACTGATGATTACGGACTCGATTATTATGCGGCATTCGTCGGCTGTTCGGCAGAAACCGAAGCAAGCTTTGAAACGATAATGTTTTTAGCCCGCAAGGTTGACGAGCTCGGACTTACATCCATAATGCAGATCGAAACGTCTGACGGATCAATAGCCGAAACGATAAAAAAGAATACAAAGACAGGTGATCAGAAGATCCTTACCATAGATTCATTACAATCCGTAACAGCAAAAGATGTAGAATCCGGTTCAACCTATCTTTCAGTTATGGAAAAGAATCTTGAAGTGCTGAAAGACGCGCTTAAATAAAACATATCGGGGGTTAAAATAATGAAAAGGATAATTTGTTCAGCATTAGCTGCGGTTATGATTCTCTCACTTGCCGCCTGC
>CADAMY010000161.1:0-6190 GCA_902789095.1 Oscillospiraceae bacterium
CCAGGTCTGTAATAAGGAGCAGCGTAATCGGAACTAAAAGAATAAAATATCCTCGTCCTCTGCAGTATTCGCCTTCCGGCGTGTAATAATAAAAGAACGTTGTCTTTTGCGAAACAGAGATGATCACAATATAAATAATACACAGCGCGCAAACAAAGTAGAACGGCACGCTGCTTTTTATGTCGATGCCGAGCGTTGAAAACAAAAATCCCGATAAGACCGCCAAAAGAATCGCAGCGCATACACACTCAAAAATTTCGGATTCTGAATACAAATCAAGATTATAGGTATATATAGCATACTGCATCTGCAGCGTGATTAAAACAAAAACAGCCTGAAGCGAAAAAAGACCGATAAAAAACGCACGGCTTCGCTTGTTTATCTGTTTATGAAGTATAACAAGCAAAAGACCGAATAAAATAACGGTCAGGAAAAAGATGGTATAAGTATAGTCAAAAACAGTTCTGAATGAAAGCATTTATATTACTCCGTATCTGCTGCAAAGGGAAGGCGAAGATGTTCAAGCAGTTCCCGTATTTTTTCAACAGTAAGCGGTTTGAGAAGAAAGCCGCAGGCTCCTGTATTCCAAGCGTCAAAAGAATAGTCGATATGAGCGGTCAGAAAAACAACGTTCGTACCCGGATTTGCCGCCAGAAGTTCACGGCACAAATCAAGTCCGCTTACAGAGCCAAGCTCAATATCTACAAACGCAAGGTCAACACGGGTGCTGTTGGCATAAGCGAGAGCTGAAGACGGCTTGACAAAACCGCGGATATTTATATCGGGCATTGCTTTCTGCAAAGTGAAAAGGCTGCCGTTGAGAATGATTTTTTCATCATCAACGACTATTACGTTAGCCGAATAAGAGTCTTTTGATGAAGTGCCGATCAGCAGTCTTATATCGGTACCCAGACAGTCGGCAAGCTTTGAGAGCGTTATTGCGTCAGGTACACGGCGGCCTGTTTCCCAGCTCGCGACTGTGGAACGATCAACAAACAGCATATCAGCGAGCTTCTGCTGGGATATCTGCTTCTCTGCTCGAAGCTTTTTTATCATTTCGGGAAGTTCTTTTGACATTGCATTATCTTTCTTTAAAAAATGAATTTATAAAATGAATTTATCCGGCGTACTTTTTGCACAAAAATACTAAGGATAAACCATTATATACATATTTAATATAAATATACAACTATTATTGCAAAAAAAGTTGTGTCGATCTGACACATATTGCGTCGTGTCGTACCGACACAAATTATTGTTTTTTGAAATCGGATGTTATAAAATTGGGTCACGATAAAGCTTGAGCGAGGTTTAAACCGAACCGGGCAGACAGATTAACTGTAAAGTTTGTTAATTATTTTTTTTACGAATGTGTTCTCTGAACACGGCACATTAAACCGGAGGCAATCGGATATGACAGATAAAGAATTACGCAAGCTTTCCCGAATTGACTTGCTTGATCTTCTTATCATAGAAAGACAGGAGATCGACAAGCTGGTTGAGGAAAGAGACAGACTTCTTGCCGATCTGAGCAGTCTGAACATCAAGATAGCGACTGTCGGAAAAGAGCTTGAAGATGCTCAGAAGCTTATTCAGACCAGATTCCCGATGACAACAGCGCAGGAAGAAAATAATCAGAACTGATTGGAGAAAAAAGAATCTATGGATGTTACAGGATTTTCCCCTATGAATGAGGAAACAACTGACAGAAAACTGAATAACATCGATTCAATCCCTTCGCTGTCTCAGCTCAGGCTTCTGCTTGATGAGGAAAGGGCGGCAGAAAACAAACCGGCAGAAACGGATTACCCCGTACTCTTTGCGTCGGATCGTTTTCCGTCAGGCATTCCTTCCGCTTCACAGCTTAGATTCCTTAAGGCGCAGGAAAAGAAGACGCAGGAAACAGAAGAACAGTTCAGAGTAGTAAGATCTGATTCACGCGATACTTTTGATTCGGAAGAAAACGATGATGAGCCGATCACGGCAATTCCTGAAGAAAAAGAAATCAGGACGGCGCCGAGCAAGGCGGAGCCGAAAAAACCGGCTGTCGTTAAGCGGGCTGTCCCTGCAAGAAAGGAACAGAGCCGCACGGCAGTACGCCTGGTGCCGAAAACTCTCAGGAAAAAAAACCACGCAAAGCAGGACGCAGGCAAGGCGATTAAAGACGAGCCGATTCAGACTTTTGCACCGGTTGAGAAACAGGAAACAGAATCTCCCGAAGAAAAGATGTCGGCAAGCCTTGCGTCGATGAAAAAAATTATCGGCGAGCTTGCGGCGGCAAAAAAGGCTCTTAATGCGCCGGGCGAACAACCGGCGGAATATAACAAGATTACTCAGGAGTACGCAGAGCCTGAAACCGATTTTTCCCCCGGTTTTGAGGCAGAGGAATTTGTTCCTGAAGTAAAAGAGGAACAGGCGGAAAAAAAGAATAGTTTTTTTTTCGATAAATCGGAAGAGTATATAGTCGTTCCTACCAAAAGGATCGAAGATACCGATGCTGATGCCGATGAAAAAACTGAAGAGGAGCTTAATGTTTCTGCAGAAGAAGATAGTAAAAAAACTTTAAATAAAAAAGAATCCCGCAGGGAGAGGAAAAAAAAACGCCGCAAAAGAAGAGAAGCGGCAAGCATCGAAAAATTTACGGGATCCGTTCTGGACAGTCTTCCCACAGCGCAGCAGATAGAAAAAAGCAAACCTCGTCACGGTCATTCCAGCGGCGTAGAGCAGGATGAAAAGCCGTCTGAAAAACAGCTCATTCACGAGAGAAGAAGACTGAATTACAGAGGAGACTTTTTTCGGGTAATACGAAACACTATATTCACTCTTATAACGGTTTCTGCGGTTGCGGTGCTTATAGCCGTGCTGCTGCTGCCCGTACTTCGTATATACGGCGCATCCATGACCCCTTCGCTCAACGAAAGCGAGATCGTGGTTTCGGTAAAGGACGGTCAGTTTAAAACAGGCGATATAATAGCTTTTTATTATAACAACAAAATCCTTGTCAAGCGTGTTATAGCGCAGGCAGGCGATTGGGTAAATATAGACAAAGACGGAACGGTCAGCATAAACGGCGAAATCATCGACGAGCCTTATGTTCAGGAAAAGGCGTTAGGCGAGTGCGATATAGAGATGCCGTATCAGGTGCCTGAGGACAGGGTATTTGTTATGGGAGATTACCGTGACGTTTCGATCGACTCGAGAAGCACAACCGTAGGGCCGGTCGCAAAGGATCAGATTGTCGGGCGGATCGTATACAGGATATGGCCTGTTCAGACATTCGGAAAAGTTGATTAAAGTAAAAAAATAAAAATCATTACAGAAAGGGGGCGCATGCAGCTGGAACATTTTAAATTAAGATATACAAGAAGCAAAAGGCAAAAACTAATAATGACAATAGCTGCTTTTCTCGTTTTTGTAACGACTTATGCGCTTATCCTTCCTGCAATAACTATAGATATTGATACGGCGGAAAACGAACCAGGAATGAGTGTTGACTCGGAGGGTCTTTATCTGCCCGCTCTCTCAATAAATAAAGATATTGAGGATACCAAGGTTTCGATTGATGCAAAAGACGGCGTTTTCCCCGAGGGGACTACAATGTCACTCAGTAAACCAAAAAGCGACGGCTTGCGATATTTGCTTGAGTCGGCGGTAAAGGGTACGATCAGCAAATACGAAGCGATCGGCGTTGAATTTAAAGATGGGGACGGCAACAAGGTTGAGCCTCATAACAAATATGACGTAAAAATCAGCAAAGGTCATTAAAGATTCCGAATTTACCTACAAGCAGGTTAAATTCACATCGGACGCTCAGACTGCGTTTGCAATGGTTGAAATGAGCGACGTACAGTCAAAGTATCTTACTGCAAGCAGCGGCAAATATGAAGTAAAACTCACTTATGATTACAAAGCGAACATCAAGGACGGATCTACGCTCGAAGTTAAAGATATCGCCAAAGACAGCTTTGAATATCAGACAGCAATGAAATCCTTCGGAGCTGAACAGAGCGAAGAAACGTTGTTTGAAGATATGATTGACATTACGATCCGTTAGAGCCCGAAGGAGCGGTTTCGGTATCTGTCACACGCAAAAATCTGCCGGATTCTTTTGACAGCAGAACAGGCGGATTAACAGTACAGCACCTTAATGAAACGGGCAAGAACCCTGTTGTAGAAAATATGGACAGTGCATCGGTGGTTCAGGCAGGTGCGCTTACCGCAAGTTTCAGTACAAACAGCTTTTCAACATACTATCTGCAATGGCGTCAGTACGGAACGAGCGGAAGCACAAGAACGGTAAACGTTCAGGAAGCACAAGAACGGTAAACGTTCACTACGGATATATGAGAAACGGCAGCTTTGTTGAGTTCCCGAGCGGTACGCCGGCTCAGGTGCCGGATTTCCACAACAATAATACATACGGTACATCCGTAACCAGCGCGTTCCTGATTTATGATATACCCGGTTATCAGTATTCAAGCACACATCTTAATTCCTCCACGGGCACGGCGATCGGTCCCCGCCTGACGTATGCAAACAATACATGGCGATATTCAAGTGACCTTACGCTGAACTATAACAGATCGTGGACGAATCTTGCAAACGGCAATAACATTTATGTTGTTTATGAGCCGATGGACGATCCCGTTCCGGGCGGTCATTCAAAGATTTTTGATGACGGATATGAAACACCGGAAGAACCTGAAATGCACAAGAGGTCAGAAGAACGATCACACTGAGTGTTGACGGCCATTCAACACCGATCGACGTTGAAAAGCTGGCGGACGTTATCGTAGTATACGATAATTCCGACAGTATGAACGGCTCAATGGGAGACGGATGGGCATCAAACGTTCCCGTCGCAAACCGCCGACTGACATACGCCACCAACGCATTCAACGAGCTTGCAGATGAGCTTCTTTCTGAAAAATATCTCAACAGAGACGGCAGACCGCTTATCCGTATGTCGCTCGTCACGTTCAACACCACGGCTCAAGTCAAAACGCTTTCACAGAGCGATCAGGCATACATTGAGGAAGACGGCAGCTACTGGCAGAAATATCCCGACTATGAATTTACGTCGGTTGCATCAAAGTATAAAGGACTTCTGCCGACGTCAGCCACAGGCGGTACAAACTGGGAGCAGGCGCTGCAGCTTGCAAACAGAATGGATGTCGACCCCGATAGAGAAACGTATATAATCTTTATGACAGACGGTGAGCCGACCTTCCGTGTTTCACGTACTCCCGCAGGCGCTGACCCCGTTACAGACTCAACGCTTACGTCAGATACTTACAGCGGCTACAGCTACGGCGGCTATACACGATACAACGTTTACGGCGAAGGAAATAACGACAGCAACAATTATAACTACTTGGCTGCGGTAAACGAAGCGAAGTCTATTGTAGAACAAGGCAAACAGCTTTACTGCATCGGTGTTTCCGACGACGTTAAGAGCCTTGATCAGTTTGTAAAAGACGCCGGAGCAGGCGACGACCACAGCTACTCCGTATATAACGAAGATCAGCTTCACGACGCTTTGTCCAATATCGTTTTTGATATTCAAGGACATGCGGGATACAGCGACATAAAAGTTACAGACGGAATCACGACCATGACAAACCTTGTTGCAAAAGCAAAGGTAGTCGGCGTTTCCGATGAAATTAAATACAGAAAAATAGTTAAAGACGATGACGGCAACGTCATTCGTACACTCGAAGACTGGGATCCGACGTCCGAAGGCTGCAATAAAGCGGAATATAATCCCGAAACAGGCGCTTTGGAATGGAACATGGGCGAGAATTTCCAGTTGAAGGATAACACAACCTATGAAGTCTACTTCAAGGTCTGGCCGAACCAGCATGCGTTTGATATTGTCACGCAGCTTAATAACGGCGAGATAACTCTTAATGATCTTACCGAAGAAGAACGAAGTCAGATTGCAAAAGAAACTTCCGGCGACTACACGGTATATACGCTTAAAACAAATACCGATGTCGGAATGAGCTACACTCATACCCGTGAATCAACCAGCGGTAATCTGGAACCCGTATGGGACGAACCTAAGTACGTCGTCTGTGAGGATGAAGTCGATCCTCTTGTAATGCAGACGATGGACTTGCAGGTAAGCAAGACGTTTGCAGACTCCTTCGGTGATGAAACGGGCGACGGAATCGGCGCTGACCGACCG
>CADAMY010000161.1:6208-10961 GCA_902789095.1 Oscillospiraceae bacterium
TGGGAACCTGTTAATCTGTTTGCACAGCCTGACGGTTCACTCAGCAATAAAATAGTACTTAACGACGGCAACAACTGGAGATCGACGAAATTCTACGTTGCTCCCGGTCTTGTGGATAAGGACAAAATTACCCGTGAAGTCGGGCATGAATTCCGAGTCCTTGAGCCGGACATAGACTACCACTATGAGCTTGACGGCGAGGTTATCAACCCGCTGCTGGAGGGTCACGAAAACGATAATGACCCCAACCTTAATTACGATAAGCCGCTTCAAGTTGTAAAAGAAGTTTACGTCGTTAAGCAATATAACGGCGACACGGACGACAGTCTTGACCTTTCGGCTTTGAACGTTGTTAAAGGCGGTATCAGCCTGTTTAAAAACGTTGAAGACGCCAGCGGAAATCTCATCTATCCTAATGAAGCTTTCACCTTCCAGGGCTGGATTCTTGACCCTGATGGAAACCCGTATATTTTTGATCCGGCAAATGACGACAGAACAGATAAGAGCAAAAAAGCAGACAGCAGCACACCGCTTTTTGCTGCTCATCAGAATGATCCGATACCGTATCACTTCTATAACAGCTCAGGACAGAGAACAATATATAAAGGGCATTTCGCAGACACTTCAAACATCATTGTTTCTGTCAGAGCAGGCGAGCAGATAAGATTCCCCATTGTTCCGATAGGTTCAACCTTCTGTTTCTGGGAAGTTGACGGAAACGGAATGCCGACAGGATATGTTCTTAAATCTGCGGAGGGTGTTCTTCAGGAAAACGTTGCTGACCCTGTAACGGGAACAACATCTTTTGTTAACAGTGCAGACACTTCAAAATATCCGACGACGGACAGTGAAAACCGCATCAACGGTCAAATCTACGGTAACGCATTGAGTAAGCTTGTGTTTACAAACCGCAGAGTTGAGCCGGGTAAGCTTGTAGTAAGAAAAGACGTTGTCAAATCGGATTTAAGAACCAAGATTTATCCGGATGAAACGTTCACATTTACAGGATATATCCGTGAACGTTATTATTACTGGGGTTACAGATACAGAGGCTACAGCCTTCAGTACAACATCCGCAACAAGGACGGCGAGATAGTTTCAAGCGGAACGAATACAAACACATACGATGTTTCATTCAATCTGAAAGCCGGAGAATATATTGAATTTCTGGATGTACCTGAAGGAGCTTATTATGAGTTTGCCGAAAGCACGTCAGGAATGAGCGCAGATTATACCTTTGTCGGCGCTGAGGCTTCAGCAGCAAGCAGTACGGGAGCGAGCGTTACTCAACCGTCTGTTGCGAATAACGGATCGGTTTCCGGCAGAATGCAGGCAAATCAGGAGCATAATGCGGTATTCACAAACAGAATCAACCGTGATCCTGTTTCGATTCAGATAATTAAGGTTTACGCAAAAGACCAAACGGAAAGAATAAACAACGTTTCCTTTATGTTATATTCTGATGCGCAGCATAATACGCCCGCAACAGATTATCAGGGCAATGAAATCGGAGTTATAACAACCGGAGGATTTGCAGACGAGGAGGAAACCCAACCGCTTGGTTTTGCCCGGATCGGCGATTTATGGCCGGGCTCATACTATCTGGTTGAAACCGTCACGCCGGCGGGATACCGACCACCATCAGACCACATGGTAATAACTGTCGGGAACGATGGTTCCGTTACGCTGACCGACCCGGACAATGCGTCCGCTACCGGCACCGGGTACGTAACGGAAACAGACGGTCTTATAACGGTAGCGATTCCAAACACAAAGTACAGCGACGCAGTACTGCCGCGTACAGGCGGAATAGGCTCAACGCTGTTCTATATATCAGGCGGTCTGCTGATTACGGCGGCTGCAGTGATATACATTTTCTGCTTCCGGCGGAGGAAAGGAGGGAGAATGGAACCCGACTTTCTGAAGTAGACTCGCTCTACTAATATCGTCTTCGTTACCGGAAGCCGAAGATGAAGGAGCAATCCAAAAAAACCTTGCCGCAAGGGTTAGAGCGGCAAAAAAAACAGCCCGATAGGGCAAATAATTTAAGCTCAAAAAGAGCAAGAAAGGAAGAAAAACATGAAAAAAACAGCAAAAATTGTTGCAGTTGCGCTTGCTATCGTGCTCGCTCTTTCTCTCAGCGTTGTAGCATTTGCAGCAACAGTAACACCCGCAGCAGGCGCAGCAACAGGCAGCGCATCCATCACAGTCAACACACCTGAAAACAAAGGCGAAGTTGCAACAAACACTTACAAAGTTTACAAAGTGTTTGACGCACAGGTTGACCCCACCACAGGCAACATCATCTATTCAACAACTAAAGGCAGCGTTCCCGCAGGTTTCACAAAGGACGCTAACGGCCAGGTAACTTACACAGGCGAAGCTACAGGCACAGAGCTCACAGAAGCTGACATCCGTGCAATCGCAGCATACGTTACAAACGCTGACCTCGTTGCAACTGTTGAAACAACAGCAGCTGACGACAGCTTCACAGTAAATAACCTTCCTTATGGTTACTACTACATCACAACAACAACAGGTACTCTTGTAACTGTTACAAGCACAAACCCGACAGCAACAGTTGACGACAAGAACGATGTTCCTCCTGTTGACAAAATTATCACAAAGGCTAACGGCGGCGTTGTAGACGTTGACGCAGCAGGCAAAAAAGCTATGGGCGAAGTTGGTAACGTATTAGAATTCACAGCTACAGTTACAAAGAAATCCGGCGCTGAAAACTACATCTTCCACGACGTTATGACCAGCGGTCTTACTTATGATCCTTCTACTCTTACAATCACAGATAAGAACGGTACTGTAGCAGCAAGCAGCTACAGCACAGCAGTTTCAGAAGGCGACACACTCAGCGTTCGTTTCTATAACGATTACATCAACACTCTTGCTGACGGCGACGTAATCACAATCAAATACTCAGCAACAGTTAATAACAACGCTCTTGTAACAGACGAAGAAAACAACACAGCTTACCTTTCATATGGTCATGAAGGTTCTGAAAACAGCACTCCCAAGCAGAAAGTTGAAGTTTTCGATGCTAACATCCTTGTAAACAAGTTCTATAAGGACGGCAACGATCAGAATCAGCCCCTTGCAGGTGCAGGCTTCGTTCTTAAGAATGCTGACAACAAATATTATTCAGTAACTGACAACGGCATCGTTTGGGTTGACTCAATCGACAACGCAACAGAGTATTTCACAGACGCAACAGGTGCTCTTGCAGACGGCAAAAAGTTCTCAGGTCTTGCAAGCGGAACATACACCCTCGTAGAAAAAACTGTACCCGCAGGTTACAATAAGGGTGAAGATACAACTATCACTGTTACAGCTAACGATTACACAGCAGCAAACCTTTCTCAGACAGCTGACGTAGAGAACGAAACTGGTTCAGTTCTTCCCAGCACTGGTGGTATGGGTACTGTTATCTTCTATGTAGCAGGCGCTATCCTCGTTGTAGCTGCAGCTGCAGTTCTCATTGCTAAGAAACGCACAAACGCTACTGCTGCATAAGAAATCAATAAGATTTATTATGTGAATACTGTTTCGGGGTACGGATGAAAAAAGCCGTACCCCGGATACGGCGGTATAGCAGCCATTGGGGAGTCGAACGCAAATCCGGATTTCGGTTATTCTTCTTAAACCGTGACTGTGATTTATCTATAATTTGTGTAAAGACATTGAAAGGAGCCGCAGGAATGCGGTTGGGGTTCGGCCCCCCAATGACCGGTATATGAAAAAGGAAAAAAAGAAAAAGAAAGTAAAAAAGAGAAATAAGAAAACGTCAACGATTCTTCTTATAATCATTTTTGTAATCGGACTGTCTCTTCTGCTTTATCCTACCTTATCCAACAGATGGAACTCTTATCACCAGACAAAGACGCTTATCCGTCACGCTGAGAATGTAGCAAAGCTGAGCAAAGAAGAGTGTGAAAAGCTTCGTTCTGCGGCAGTAAAGTACAACGAATCCCTTCGAGGCGACGGAAACAGATGGCATCTTACTGAAGAAGACAGAAAGCTTTACAATTCGCTGTTGGTTTTTGATGAAACCGAGATTATATCCAGCATTGAAATACCAAAAATAAAGGTAAGTCTTCCGATATTTCACGGTACCGGCAAAAACGTTTTACAAACGGCGATAGGACACCTTGAAGGATCGAGCCTTCCGGTCGGCGGAAAAGGAACGCATTGCGTACTTTCGGGTCACCGAGGTCTGCCCAGCGCAAGACTGTTTACAGATCTTGATAAGCTTGCCGAAGGCGATATTTTTATTCTTTATACTCTTGATCAGACGCTGACATACGAAATAGATCAGATACGAGTACTTGAACCGACTGATCTGAGCACGCTGACGATAGATCCGCAGGAGGATTACTGCACCATATTCACGTGTACTCCATACGGAATAAACACACATCGTCTTATGCTCCGCGGTCACCGTGTTGAAAATACCGGCAGCATTATGATTACAGCGGAAGCGCTTCAGGTGGAAGAAATAACCGTTGCGCTTGTGATCGGTATCCCGCTGCTGATAATCATATTTTTAATTGCAATGTTTAAAGACCATAAATCAAAAACACCTATGCGAATAAGACTTAAACAGGAGGGTTGAGCGTGAGTAAAAAACATTTCCGTTTTATTACAGAAAAAAAATCTGTAATCAAGTGCTTCGGCATTTTGCTGCTTGCGCTTGCGCTCTGTGTACCCTTTTTACTTTCAGCCGCCGCAGAGGAAAAAAGGT
>CADAMY010000162.1 GCA_902789095.1 Oscillospiraceae bacterium
TTCGAGTTATAAATCGGAGTGGAACCGCGGATATTCCGCCTCCGTCGCCTTTGTGCGGCAGAGGCGGATTTTTATGTATTCGGAGGAACTATGTTTAATAACTTAAATGAAGAAATAAAAACTTTTATGGACAGGGACCCTGCGTGCCGTTCAAAATGGGAAGTCCTGTTTCTGTATCCGGGTTTTAAAGCCATCAGAAAATACAGATACGCCCATTGGTTTTACAAGCATAATATGTTTTTTATTGCAAGGGCGATTTCTCAGAAAGCGGCACGAAAAACAGGGATAGAGATTCATCCCGGAGCCGAGATAGGCAGAAGAATATTCATCGACCACGGCGTCGGAGTAGTAATAGGCGAAACGACGGTTATCGGCGACGACGTATTGATTTATCAGGGCGCAACGCTTGGTGGAACGGGTAAAGATACCGGCAAACGTCATCCGACGCTCGGCAATCACGTTATGATCGGCGCAGGAGCTAAGGTGCTCGGGCCTGTGAAAATCGGCAATCATGTTAAGGTTGCGGCAGGTGCGGTTGTGCTTGACAATATACCGGATCATTCTACCGCTGTCGGTGTGCCTGCAAGATTAGTCAGGCAGAACGGAAAACGTACCGATGAGCTTGATCAGATCCATATTCCCGATCCCGTATCCCAGGAGTTGTGCAAATTACATCATCAGATAGATAAATTAAAAAAAGAACTGGAGGCAGTCAAGAATGAAAATATTTAACACCCTTACACGCACAAAAGAGGAACTTAAAACATTAGAAGAAGGCAAGGTGAAAATATACGCCTGCGGCCCGACTGTATATAATTATATTCACATCGGCAACGCAAGACCTCTGTGCGTTTTTGATATTCTGCGCCGTTACCTTGAATACAGAGGGTATGAGGTCACATTTGTTCAGAATTTTACCGATATAGACGATAAAATCATCAGACGAGCAAATGAAGAGGGCGTATCATACAAGGAAATTTCTGAAAAATATATTGAAGAATTCTGGACTGACGCAAAGGGTCTGAACGTTCGCGAAGCTACGGTACACCCGAAAGCCACCGAAAATATTGACGAAATCATCAATATAATTTCTACTCTTATTGAAAAGGGCTATGCTTATGAAGCTGACGGCGACGTTTATTTCAGTCCCAAAAAGTTCAGCGGCTACGGCAAGCTTTCTCATCAGCCGCTTGAAGACCTTGAAGCAGGCGCAAGAATCATGGTTGGCGAAGTAAAAAAAGAGCCTATGGATTTTGCTCTGTGGAAAGCGGCAAAACCCGGCGAGCCTTACTGGGAATCTCCGTGGGGTCACGGAAGACCCGGCTGGCATATTGAATGTTCGGCTATGAACAGACGTTTTCTCGGCAAGACGATAGATATCCATTGCGGCGGCCAGGACCTTATATTCCCTCATCATGAGAATGAAATTGCGCAGAGCGAATGCTGCAACGATGCTCCGTTTGCAAATTACTGGATGCATAACGGATATATAACCGTTGACAATGTTAAGATGTCAAAGTCGCTCAACAATTTCTTTACGGTAAGAGACGTTGCAAACGCTTACGGATACGAGCCTATCCGTTATCTGCTTATCTCATCGCAGTACAGAAGTCCGATAAATTACAGCACGGATATAATAGAGCAGTGCAAATCTTCGCTTACAAGGCTTTACACCTGCCGCGACAACCTTGATTTTGCAATAAAGAACGCTTCTGACGGCGAACTCGGCGACGATGTAAAAGCTATGCTTGATAAACGTCAGGCTCAGTTTATTGAAGCTATGGAAGATGACCTCAATACAGCAGACGCCATTGCAAGCGTATTTGAACTTGTTAAGGATATAAATACAAAAATAATCGCAGAAAACTCAAATAAAGCCGAGTGTGAAGCTGCGGCAAAGCTTTTTGACGAATTGTGCGGAGTTCTCGGAATCGTTTACAACAGAAAGACAGAAAATCTTGACGATGAAATAGAAGCGCTTATTGAGCAGCGCACACAGGCAAGAAAAGATAAAAACTGGGCTCTTGCCGACAAGATCCGTGACGACCTCAAAGCGCAGGGAATCATTCTTGAAGATACTGCTCAGGGCGTAAAATGGCACAGAGAGTAAATTTCAGACCTCAATTTTGCTGATTTAATCAACATTCAGATTTATAATAATCATTGAACAAAGTTTTGCGTGATGATATAATTTTCTCGGTGATTTAAATGATAATAGACCTGCATACTCATATTTATCCCGAAAAGATTGCCGAAAAGACGGTGAAAAAGCTTTCGGGATTTACAGGACTTACTCCGTCAAATATCGGAACGGCAGAAGATTTGAAAAGGCTTATGGATGAAACGGGAGTCGATATTTCCGTTGTGCTCCCTGTTGCTACAAATCCTGAAAAAGTGGATCATCTAAATGATTTTGCTTCAGCGGTCAATAAAACCGAACGGCTGTTTTCTTTCGGCGCTATGCACCCTGATTGTGAATATTGGGAAAGCGAGCTTGAGCGTATAAAGCAGCTCGGAATGAAAGGCATTAAGATTCATCCCGTGTATCAGGGCGTGGATATTGACGACGTACGTTTTCTCAGGATTTTTGATAAAGCGGCTCAGCTTGGTCTCAGCGTTGTTACTCATTCGGGCTTTGACATAGGCTTTCCGGGTGAAAAGCGCTGTATGCCGGCTCAAATTGCAAACGCTGTGAAATCCGTCGGAAAATTCAATCTGATTGCGGCTCATATGGGCGGCTGGGAAGACTGGGACGAAGCAATTTGTTATCTTGCCGATACCGGCGTATATATTGACACTTCGTTTTCTCTGTCTGTCTACAACTACGTCAATAATGAAGAACGCTCTCAGAGCATAATTCAGGAATTCGGCGAAACGGGATATTTTATTCAGCAGGAAAAATTCCTTGAATTTTTGAAGGCGTTTGGTGCTGAACGTATCGTTTTCGGGTCCGATTCTCCGTGGGATACGCCGCAGACTAATATTGAATTTATAAATAATCTTCCGATTTCTCAAGCGGAAAAAGAGCTTATATTCTCAGGCAACGCAAAGCGAATACTGGATATATGATAGAAACAACCCGAAGAGGATGAGATTTTCCTCTTCGGGTTTTATCTGTTGATTTTGCGGCTTTCAGAAAAGAGAACAGCCTGATCTGCGAAAATATTCGATTTTGTTTCGGAGCAATTCTTCACTGCATTCAAACATCTCTGCAAGACAGGTGATGCAGTAAAACTCAGTTGAGCCTCTGTTTATCAGCTTTTTTGTAAGACCTATCTCGTCGCTTTCAAGCTCTCTGCCGCATTTTCTGCATCTGCTCATTTAATGTCTACTACCTTGCATCTGTAAACCACGCAGGAGTGAGCGGGAAGCTCGGGAACGATAGTTGCGTTTTTAACTTTTGTAACTTCGCCTGTCCATACGTTGGTCATCTCAAGCGTCTTGCCTGTGCATTCGCCGATACCGATGCTGTCAAGAGTTGCGCTTTCTTTTCTCTGTTTGTCAGTAAAGTTGAAAACGCCGATTGCAACGTCGCCGTTTTCAAGGAATCTGGCAAGAATCGGCATATCCTCGGGGTAATACTCGAGCATAGGCTCTTCCGCTCCTCGTTCTTTTTTAGGCAGTCTGTTGCCGTTGAGGAAAAACGGCTGACGGTAAGCTCTGTCCTGATCTATTCTGATAAGCTCCTTGTTTTTGAGCAGCTCTATTGCTTCATTGTCGGCGATTCTCAGATCACAGCCTATAATAAGCGGAGAGCCCATCATCGCCCAGAACGCAAAGTGCGTTTTATATTCTTCAATAGTACAGCCCGTAAGACCAACGTTGCCTGCGCCGTTCATGCCGACTATGAGCATATCCATATCGTTGAAGCAGCCTGCGCCGTTGTATTCGGCGTATTTCATCTGATCAAGCGCAAGTGATTTTACTGACTGCCATGAATCAACAATATCGCCTGTTGAACGCCAGGTGTGAGCGCCGGTTTCCTTGATCCATGTTTTGGTGTTTTCGCTTCCCCATGAGCAGGCGGCAAAAACTATATCCCTGCCGCAGTTTGCAAGCGCAAGAGCCATTCTTTTATAAAGAACGTGGCCGTAAGTGGTAAACGGATGATAGCAGTAATCATATTTAAGATAGTCAACGCCCCATTCGGCAAAGCAGCGGGCGTCCGTAAACTCGTGATCGTAACTGCCGGGATAATAAGCGCAGGTCATTGTTCCGGCGCAGGAATACATACCGAATTTAAGCCCTTTTGAGTGAACGTAATCTGATACGTATTTCATACCGTGAGGGAATTTTTCGGGGTCGGGTACGATTTCACCTTTTTCATTTCTTTCTTTAAGGCTCCAGCAGTCGTCAATTATAACGTATTCATATCCTGCGTCCTTAAGTCCGTTATCTGCGATGAAATCAGCCATTTCCATAACAACTTTTTCGTTTATATCAGGGCCGAATGTGTTCCATGAATTCCAACCCATAGGCGGTCTTTCAACTATCATAATCATTCTCCTTTTGTTTGTTTATATAAAATTACCACATTATTCCTTGAGTGTCAATAAGTTTTAAGGTTAAAATATTACAGTATAAATTGCAATATAAAATGTCCACAAAATTAAGCGGGATTAATTAGTTGAATTAGCTGATGTGAGGACAAGCCGTTTAAGATTCTTCTCGGATAGTTGTTAATCCAGTTTTCAATCAATTTTATTCT
>CADAMY010000163.1 GCA_902789095.1 Oscillospiraceae bacterium
TCCAGCTTCTGAACTTCTTCAAGCGAAAGAATATATTTATCTGCCGATCTTATCATATAAAAATTTACGCCGAAAACACTTACTGCCGAAACAAGGCATATAATCAGTATTACGGAAACAACCGTCATAATTTTTTTACGCATAAATCCACCTTATTCTAACTCTTTAATTTTTTTATAAAACTTAATATAGTTCGCCAGTGCGCATAAACCGAATAAAACGGCAATCAGAGGAATAAAAGGCAAAAGGATCAGAACAATCAAAATAAGTATTACGAGTATTCCTATTCCCTTTTTGCTTTTAATTCTCTGCGCTGACGGAGAAAGATTTTCTGCAAAGGTTTTATCGGCATTGATCGGTAAAACAACATCGCTGTCGGGAATTCCGTTTTTATAAAGCAGCGGTTCAAAAACGTCACAAACCGAGTCGATACCTTTTAAAAATTTGCCGATCGGCATCTTTATGGTTTCAAGGAAGGAGTCGATCACCGCCGCAAAACCCATAGTTGCTTTATACTCTGCGGTATCGGGATAAAACCTGCCGTCGCCTTTATACAGATTCATTGCTATATCAATAACAAGATCCATAACCTTTGAATCTTTCAAAGCTTTAATTTCTTCTTTTGACAGCCCCGATTCTTTTTTGCAGATTCTGCAAACTGTGCTTATTCTGATTTTTCTGATAAGCTTTGCGAGCGGCTTTATCATCCAGCCGTATCTGTATGTAAATTTTTTTCTGACGCTGAACGCTTCAGCTTTCTGTGCAAAATCGTCAATATCATCAGCGGCGGAATTTATAACTCTTCTTATCATGCCGAAAAACTGGTCGCAGAATTCATCGTCAAAGCCTTCGACTTTCTTAGAATGAACAGCCATTTCATTCTTCTGAGCGTCAACGGTAACAACTCTGTAAAGCCCCGGAAAACCTGCAAGAGCGGAAGTGCTGATATCAAAAATAATATTGTCCTCAAACTGTTTATAAGAAATATTATGAATATGCGAATGCCCTGTGAACACAAAGCCTATTCCCGTTTCGGACAACTGACGAAGCCTTTTTTCGTGCTCGCCCATCATATCGTTTTTGCCTATCACAGCGTAGAATGCCGACGGCGCTATGAGCGGATGATGAGTCATTGTGATAACGGTCTGTCCGTGACTTTTAGCGTAATCTGTCTGCCGGATTATCCAGTCGAAAAGCTCGTCGGAATATCCGCTCTGACCCTTGCCGTTTTTATCGTCATTTAAAGCAAGCAGCAGATATTCAGAATCAAGCTCCGCCGAATATGACATACTCTCCCTGTGAACTGAAAGCGCCTGCTCGGGGCCGAATTCACGGTACATTTCAAACAGCTCGTCACGTTTTGCCGCAGGAATACCGATCTTCCGGTCGCCTTCAAATCTGTATGCTCTTTCGTCGCCTTCCTGAAAATCGTGAGTGGCTGTCGTTACGAAAATGCGCTTGCCCGTCTGCCTCAAAAATCTCAGCATTTCAATGATTTCACGGTGGCTCTCATACTCACCGTTATTTGTTAGGTCGCCGTTTATAAGGACAATGTCATTGGTTTTGTCCTGAGCAATGGCGCCGAAAGCCGAAGCTATTGCTTTACCGCTGTTTTTCAGCAGTTTCTGATTTTTTGAATTTTCAAGCTCGTAAGCTTTGCCCTCAACGCCGAGATTCGGCGAATAATAATGAACGTCAGTAAGGAACGTAAATTTTAAAGGAGCCATTTCAACCTCCGTCACGCATCTGCTTTAACTGTGTCTTTTTGTCTTCTTTCAATAAGCTCAGATGCAATGTTTTCTTTCTTTTTGCCTGTCATATCATATAACAGAATCGGTAAAAACTGAAGAATTACAAATACAGCGGGAATTATCGTATATATAATAAGAAATTTCTGAAGAGTTGCGTCGCTCTGCTCAATGTATGCGGCGTTTTCTGAAGCAGAAGCCATATATCCGGACCATTTGAACACAAGGAAAGCGCCGAAGCTTTTTGTAAACGCAGAGCCGATTTTAGAAAAAAGACCTACACCCGCATAGCACAGCCCTTCCTGACGTTTGCCTGTTTTATACTCAATTTCATCAACGCAGTCAGCTATCATTACATTGGGCGTGATGTTTGTATTGCCGTGCTGCAAGCCGACAAAGAAATTGATGATAAGGAAAGGAATGACAAGCTCTTTGCGGAATCCTATTGCGTTGGTAACAAGATAAAGAACGGTCAGAATTGACGCTCCGTATATACTGCATATAATAAAAGTGCGCTTTGTATCGAACTTTTTAAGAAGCGCTTTTACACCGATCATTCCAACGGCAGTACCGATACCCATCGGCAGCAGCAGCGCAATTTTAAGGCCTTTATCGCCCAGCAGGTATATAGCGATATACAGACTTACCGTGCCGTAAACCCCTCTGCCGAATCCTGCGATTTTAGTCAGCGCAACCATGAGCAGATTTTTATTTGTGAATACGATTCTGATACTCTCTTTTATGCTGACTTTTTCTTTTGAATAAGGAATTCGCTCTTTAGTGTTGAATATCATCACAACGAGGAAAAGCAGGAATCCTACGGCGCACACGACTGTGGAAATCTGAAGATCAAGTCCTTTTCCCTCAGCGGTTTTAAAGCCCTGCTCGCCCATTACTTTTTTCATTATGAGTCCGACAACGAGCAGAACGACCATTCCGCCGGACTGACCGACGCTTCTGAAAATACTCGCAACGGAAATTGCGTCTCCTCTTTCCTTCGGGTTTGGCGTAATAACCGAGCCGAAGCAGTTTGACGGGCTTTCAACGCAAACAACCAGAATACTGTAAAGACAGTAGACAGACATCATCCATATAAAAGCCGCCGTTTTATTGGAAATATTAGGCGCAAGAAAAACAAAAATCGAAACTATCGCCAGCGGAACGCATCCGATAATCATCCACGGCTTGATTTTACCCCATTTGCTTTTAGTGCGGTCAATCCTGAAGCCGACAACGATTTCAGCAACTGCACCGATTATGCCTGCGACGAGCATTACGTTCGCTATCATACCTGAAATAAAATCCTGCGAAAGTCCGCTGCCCTTAAACGCAAAATCCTTGAAATACGTGCTTGCGTAATCGGGCATCCAGCCCGTCAGAAGAGCCACACCGAAAAGACCTATGCCGTAAGATATAATTTCTTTGGTTTTAAGATACTTTTTCATAAACTACTTCCCTTTCAGTTGTCAGCTCCGAGGTCGTGCAGAGCCTGCATAAATTTATTTTCCGACATTTCAAGATTGCCTTTGTTATAAAACTGCCCTTTTGAAAGGTTATATCTTGCGATAAAATTACCGTCTTTATCACGGTAAACGTAATCCGTAACGTTTCCGTCGTCGTCATAAACGTACTCTTCCGTATAAACAAGATTGCCTTTGGAATCAAGATGATCCATTTTATTTACATAACCGTTATCCGTAATATGAGCCTGCTCGCTCTTTTCGCCGTTCTGAATCTGTGAAACGGTCGCTTCCTGACCGATATCGACTTTATCTTTTGAAGAACAGGAACACATCATAACTGTAATAATCAATATAATTGTAAATAAGACTGCCTTTTTCAAACATATCACCTCATAAGAATTATATTATATCTTTCGTTTTTTGTAAAGACAGTAAAATACAAATATTTATTAATATTAAGAATATTAAATTTGCATGAATTTAATTGACAAATGATTGACAAAGTCCCGCTTTGTGATATAATGATGTTGATATCGGCCGCAGAACAGGAAATCGCTGCGGTTAGTTATTGAAAAATGTGTTTTAGGAGGTAATTATTATGGCAAAATTCGTATGCAGTGTCTGCGGTTATGTTTTTGAAGGCGATGCAGCACCTGAAAAATGCCCCCAGTGCGGAGTACCCGCATCAAAATTCAACAAGCAGGAAGAGGAAGGTCTTGTATGGGCAGCAGAACACGTTGTAGGCGTAGCGCAGGGCGTTCCTGAGGATATTATCGAGGATCTTCGCTCCAACTTCACAGGCGAATGCTCAGAGGTTGGCATGTATCTTGCTATGGCAAGAGTAGCTTACAGAGAAGGTTATCCCGAAATAGGTCTTTATTGGGAAAAGGCAGCTTATGAAGAGGCTGAGCATGCAGCTAAATTTGCAGAGCTTCTCGGCGAAGTTGTAACCGACAGCACTAAGAAAAACCTTGAAATGCGTGTAGCTGCCGAAAACGGCGCAACGGCAGGCAAAACCGACCTTGCAAAAAGAGCTAAGGCTCTCGGTCTTGACGCTATTCACGACACAGTTCATGAAATGGCTCGTGACGAAGCACGCCACGGCAAAGCTCTCAAAGGTCTTTTAGACAGATATTTCGGTTAAGTTTTATACAGGAGGATAAAGATAATGGTATATGTTTGCCCCTGCGGCTATACTTATGACCCTGAGCTCGGCGATCCCGATAACGGAATCGCTCCCGGCACACCGTGGGAAGAAGTTCCCGAGGATTTTGAATGCCCCATCTGCGGTCTTGGTAAAGACGTATTTGAAGAGCAGTAATCAAAAAAGCTGTACCCCCGTCGGAAACCGGCGGGGGTATTTTTACGTCTTCGGTTGCAGGGAATGGCGTCACTGACATTCCAAATATAACGGTTTCCCACCGCAGCTGGGTAGGGCACGGATACATCCGTGCCGCCGAAACAACTGCAAATTTAAGTTACTGAACGCATGTA
>CADAMY010000164.1 GCA_902789095.1 Oscillospiraceae bacterium
GAACTTTGTTTCGCCGATCTTTCTTACAGAAAGGTTTACGTCACAGCGAAGACTGCCTTCCTGCATTTTACAGTCCGAAACGCCGGTATACATTATGATCGCGCGGAGCTTTTCAAGGTAAGCGACCGCTTCTTCGGGACCTCTGATATCGGGCTCCGAAACTATTTCGATAAGCGGAACTCCGCAGCGGTTGCAGTCGATCATCGTACCGTATTTTTCATCGTGGACAAGCTTTCCTGCGTCCTCTTCGATGTGGATTCTCGTGATTCCTATGCGCTTTTCCTGACCGTTTACGTTTATGTCGATATGACCGTTTTCACAAAGGGGCAGGTCATACTGCGAAATCTGATAAGCTTTGGGAAGGTCGGGGTAGAAATAATTTTTTCTGTCCTGCTTTGATTTCTGCGCTATCGTGCAGTTTGTGGCAATACCTGCCTTTACTGCGTAGTCGATAACCTTACCGTTGAGAACGGGCAGAGTGCCGGGCATACCCATGCAGACAGGGCAGCACTGCGTATTCGGCTCTGCGCCGAAAGTTGTTTTGCAGCTGCAGAAAATCTTGGTGTCCGTCTTCAATTCAACATGAACTTCAAGGCCTATAACCATTTCATAATTCTTAATAAGGTTCATTATCTGGCACCTCCTGCAAAATCCTGTTCAAAAGCGTATCCGGCTCTGTAAAGCGTCGGCTCGCTGAGCGGCTTGCCTATGAGCTGCATGCCGACCGGCATACCGTCGCCGTCTTTGCCGCAGGGGAGCGAGAGAGCAGGCAGACCGGCAATATTTATCGGTACCGAAAAAACGTCGCCCATATACATTTCAATCGGATTATCCGTTTTTTCTCCGATTTTATATGCAACTGTCGGCGCAACAGGCGAAATTATGAAATCGCATTTCTGGAATACCTTGTTGTAGTCTCTTACTACGAGCGTTCTTACCTGGAGCGCTTTTTTATAGTATGCGTCATAATATCCTGAAGAGAGCGCAAATGTGCCGAGCATAATTCTGCGCTGAACTTCGGGGCCGAAGCCTTCGGTCCTGGAATTCTTATAAATATCATCGAGCGTTTCAGCGTCCATAGCTCTGTGACCGTAGCGAATACCGTCAAAACGGGCAAGGTTGCTTGACGCTTCGGCTGAGGAAATAACGTAGTATGCGCTGAGAGCGTGCTTTATTGACGGGAGCTTTATCTCCTCAATCTTTGCGCCGAGACTTTCGTATCTCTTAGCGGCGTCAAGAACAGCATTCTTAACGTCTGCTGATACGCCGTCGCCGAAAAATTCAGTCGGCAGACCGACTACCATATTTTTAACGTCAGCGCCGATTTCCGCCATATAATCGGGCCTTGAACCGCCGATGCAGGTAGCGTCTTTCGGATCAGCGCCTGAAATTGCGCTCAGAACAAGAGCGTTGTCTTTTACGTTTTTGGTGACAGGTCCTATCTGGTCAAGGCTTGATGCGAACGCAACGAGCCCGAAACGTGAAACGCTGCCGTAAGTCGGCTTCATACCTACAACGCCGCAGAACGCCGCAGGCTGTCTTATCGAGCCGCCTGTGTCCGAGCCGAGAGTAAACGCCGCTTCGTCTGCCGCAACAGCCGCCGCAGAGCCGCCTGAAGAGCCGCCCGGAACACGATCGGTGTTTATGGGGTTTCTGACCGGTTTGAAATATGAATTTTCGTTTGTTGAGCCCATCGCAAACTCATCCATATTGAGCTTGCCGAGCATAACATAATCCTGCTTTTCAAGGTTTTCAACAGCCGTGGAAGTATAGCACGGTACAAAATCCTCAAGCATCCTTGATGCGCAGGTAGTTTTTACTCCTGATGTGCACATATTATCTTTGATTCCGGCGGGGATGCCTGCAAGCGGAGCAGTCTTTTCGCCGGAAGCGATTTTTTTGTCAACTTCTTCAGCTTTTTTAAGGGCTGATTCTTCTGTGACGGTGATATATGCGCCTATAATGCCGTCTTTTTCTTTGATTTTTTTAAGGTATGCTTCGGCAGCCTCTTTTGAAGAAATCTGCTTTGAAGCAATTTTTTCCGAAAGTTCGGTAACCGATAATCTGATTATATCGTTCATTTTCAGCCCTCCTTTATTCAAATGTTTTGGGAACGTAGATGTATTCTTCTGTTTTTGTTTTTGCGTTGGCGAAAAGCTCTTCACGGGTGTACTTTCCGCTTTCGGGTATGTCTTTTCTGAAAACGTTCTTCATAGGAACAACATGAGCCGTAACGGGAACGTCGGTAGTGTCAACCTCGCTGAGCTCGTTTGCAAACGCTACGATCGACTTCATATCCTCAGCCATTTTTTTGCTGGCTTCTTTGCTCAGATTCAGGTTGGCAAGCTGAGCTACGTTGTCAACGTCAATGTCAACCTTCTTCTTTGCCTGCTGAGCTGAGCCGCTTTCTGCGCTGTCTGTGAATGCTCCGACGAGTGAAAGCTCTTCAAGCTGTTTCATATCAACAACGTTCGGAGCCTGCGTCATCATATCAACGGCTTCCTTATTTTTCGGGAAGGCAATGATTTCTCTGAGGCTTTCCGCTCCGACCATGAGCATTACAAGTCTGTCAAGACCGAATGCAAATCCGCCGTGAGGGGGAGTGCCGTATCTGAAAGCTCCGACCATAAAGCCGAAACGCTCCTGAATCTCTTCATCGCTGAAGCCGAGAGCCTCAAACATCTTTTTCTGAACGTCCTGATTGTGGATTCTGATGGATCCGCTGCCCAGTTCAATTCCGTTAAGCACAACGTCGTAAGCCTGAGCCCTTACCCTTGCAGGGTCAGAGAAAAGATACTGTATATCCTCTTCATAAGGCATGGTGAAAGGATGATGCATGGCAAGGAATCTGTTTTGTTCTTCGCTCCATTCAAACTGCGGGAAGTCGGTGACGATAAGGAATTTAAAGTCGTCTTTTCTGCGAAGTCCGAGCATATCGCCGATTGCAAGACGAAGTCCGCAGAGGACTCTGCATACCGTATCGAATTTATCGGCGCTGAAAAGGATGAAATCGCCGGGCTCGGCTTTTACCTTTTGGAGCAGCTCTTTCATTTCATCGTCTGAAAAATACTTCGTAAGAATCGAATAAATCTCTCCGTCCGGGCGGTAAGCGATCCACGCCATACCTTTTGCGCCGAGCTTCTGAGCTTTTTCGGTAAGATCCTCTATTGTTGATCTTGTGAAATCCGCCTGACCTTTTACATTTATTGCTCTTACAATACCGCCGGCGTTTACTGCGTTTTTAAATACGCTGAATGAGCATTTCTTCGCTACATCGGTAACGTCAACGATCGGAAGACCGAATCTGATATCCGGCTTGTCGCATCCGTAAGTGTCCATAGCTTCATGCCATGTCATTCTCGGGAACGGCTCGGTGAAGTCTATATCAAGAACTTCTTTAAATATTGATTTAAACAGCTTTTCAAGGTGAACGAGTATTTCCTCCTGGCTCTTGAAAGACATCTCCATATCCACCTGAGTGAATTCGGGCTGACGGTCAGCTCTGAGGTCTTCATCACGGAAGCATCTTGCAACCTGATAATATTTGTCTATACCGCCGACCATAAGAAGCTGTTTGAAAATCTGAGGACTCTGCGGCAAAGCGTAGAATGTGCCGGGATGAACTCTTGAAGGAACGAGGTAGTCCCTTGCGCCTTCGGGCGTTGATTTGCAGAGCATCGGCGTTTCAACGCAGATGAAGCCGTCGTTGTCAAGATAATTTTCAGCGGCTTTCTGAACTCTGTGCCTGAATTTAAGATTGTTTATCATAGCAGGTCTGCGAAGGTCGAGGTATCTGTATTTAAGTCTTAAATCCTCTCTTACGCTGCCTGTCTCGTCCAGCGGGAAGGGGAGCGGAGCCGCATCGGACAAAAGCTCGATCTCTCTGGCTTTCAGCTCAACCGTACCCGTAGGAATTTTGTCGTTGTAGGTTTCTTCGTCACGAATGCAGATTTCGCCAGTAACGCATATTACGGACTGGTTGTGAAGAGAATCCGCAATTTTAAAATCGCTTTCCGAAAGATTTCTTGCGTCAAAAACGACCTGCAATATGCCTTCACGGTCGCCAAGGTCAATAAACACAACGCCGCCCATGTCGCGCTTTGTTCTGACCCAGCCGCAGACCGTTGCCGTTGAACCGACCATGGATTCACTTACAAGTCCGCAATAGACAGTTCTCTGTTTCATATGTTTTCCTCCTGTATAGGTTTGTATAAAAAATAAAAAAACCTTCCGTCCTTACAGGGACGAAAGGCTGTAACTTCCGCGGTACCACCCAGATTAGCTTATAGCTCACTCTGCGGATTAACGCTCCTGCACGGCCGGGTCTAATCACCGAAGGCTTTCTTCCGGCGGCTCCGGGATGTTTTTCATAAATAACTCTTTACTGCCTCGCACCATACGGCAGCTCTCTTTAAAAGATGATAAATATTACTCTTCCCATCAAAGCCGATATCTAATACATTATATAACCGTGTTCCGGATTTGTCAATATTTTAATTGTCAATTTTATCCTCATGGATCATATTATAATAATATGTATGAAATATGTTAAAATAAATCAAGTCATGCTTTGTGTTTTTGCAGGTAAGTTGTAAAATAAAATGACCAAAAAAGCAGATCCATATTGCGACCTGTGGTATAATGTTAAGCGACCAAACTAAACACACCGGAGGGAACAATA
>CADAMY010000165.1 GCA_902789095.1 Oscillospiraceae bacterium
AATTACGCTGTCGCCGACTTCGAGAGGTCTGGGCAGCACATAATCTTCATCGTCGCTGAAATCGTGAACGGGATCCGCCGCCGCGTCAATAGCTCCGATCCCTTTTTTGACGGCGGCTCTTGCGCGCCTTGCCATTTCTGCGGCGTCTGCCGTTTTTGCCTGCTCTTTTCTGAGCCTGTCAAGCTCGTCAAGAAGTCTGTATGCTTCACGTTTTGCCTGTTCCGTGATTTTAAGAGCCTGCGACTTTGCCGCTTCCATTTCTTTTTCACGAAGCTTTTTTATTTCTTCTTTCATCTGTGCGGCTTTTTCAAGCTCTGCGCTTGCTTCACGTTTGAGCTTCTGCGCTTCTTCTCGTTCTGTTTCGCTTGCCTTGCGGCTGGATTCAAGCCTCTCTACAACGTCTTCAAACATCGTGTTTTCACTTGAAACAAGTCTTGTCGCATTGTCAACTATTTCCTCGGGAAGTCCGAGTTTTTTTGATATTGCGAATGCGTTTGATCTGCCGGGCAGACCTATAAGAAGTCTGTAAGTCGGCTTGAGCGTTGCAACGTCAAATTCACAGCTTCCGTTTATAACGCCATCTGTCTGAAGGGCATAGGCTTTAAGCTCGGCGTAATGAGTGGTTGCGGCGATTTTTGCGCCCTGCCTGCGAAGCTGTTCGAGTATTGAAATCGCAAGCGCCGCACCCTCAACGGGGTCTGTTCCCGCTCCGAGCTCGTCTATGAGAACAAGGCTGTATTTGTCAGCCGTTTTAAGTATATCGATTATATTTGTCATGTGCGACGAAAAAGTTGAAAGAGACTGCTCAATGCTCTGTTCATCGCCTATGTCCGAGAGCACGTTGTTGAATACCGAAACTCTGCTCCTGTCGTCAACGGGAAGCATAAGACCGCACATTGCCATTAAAGAAAGAAGTCCTATCGTTTTAATTGAAACAGTTTTGCCGCCTGTGTTGGGACCTGTTATCACAAGCGAATCAAAATCCTCGCCGAGTCTTATATCAACAGGGACAACTTTTTTCGGGTCAATGAGCGGATGCCTTGCACGTTTGAGCTCGATTATTCCCTCGTTATTCAGAATCGGGACTGACGCCCTCATTGTGTATGCAAGCTGAGCTTTGTGAACCCGCGGTAGAGGAAAGCTCTGCAATAATTCGGTCGATTTCGTCCTGCTCCTGATTTTTGAGAAGTTTTATTTTATTGTTTGCCTCAACTACGCTCATAGGCTCTATAAATACCGTGGCGCCGCTTGACGACGTATCGTGAACAAGACCGGGAACGTCGCCCCTGTGCTCGGCTTTTACAGGCACAACGTATCTGCCGTTGCGCATGGTGATTATGTTTTCCTGAAGATATTTTGAAGTGTTGCCGTTTCTCGTGATTTTATTGAGCTGTTCTCTGACGTGAGATTCCTGCGCTCTTATTTTGCGCCTGATAGACGCAAGCTCCTGAGAAGCGTTGTCGGCGATCTCTTCTTCCGAAAGGATTGCGTTTTTAATTGAATCCTCCAGAAATCTGTTTGGAGTGAGGGCGTTGAAAAGCGAGTCAAGGCACGTTTCAACACCTTCGCAGGTGCTTCGCCACTGAACGATCATTCTTATAGCGTAAAGAACGCCGGCAATATCAAGCAGCTCTCTGAAGCTCAGCGAGCTCCCTGCGTCAGCTCTGAAAAGAGCGTTGTTGACGTTGACAAGCCCGCCGAAAGACGGACCGCCGAAACGAGCAAGCAGCATGTGAGCGTCTTTAGTCTGATTCATCAGCGCCTGAGCAAGAGGAAGAGACGGCTCAGGCTTTAATTCAAGAGCCATTTCCTTTGCTTCTTTTGCCGCAGTATGTTCTGCCAGCATTTCCAGAACTTTATCAAGCTCCAGTGATAAAAGATGTTTCTTATCCATTGTAAATCCTCATATTATGTACAAGTATTATTCTTTAATTTTTTTATGCTCATCAGGAAATGCGTTTTCTTTGGAAACCGCACTTTTTCCTGTCTGTGATTCAATTTCGTTTCTTGCATTTTTCGCAACATAGCCGCCGCGCTTTGCTATATTTTTACTTTCTTCAAAGCCCTGCGGCTTTTCGGCCTTTGAAATTTCTGTTGCAGATACTTCTGCGAGCATATTAAGAACAAGTTCAAGATTTGTCATGTTATCTCGCAGATTTTCTTTATGCAGCCCTTTGAAGTTTTTATACTGCCGTGTAGTCATTCCTGACCACGCTTTTGATATTTCATCGGTAAGCATTGCGTATTCAACGCCTTTTTTTACACCGGAACGATCCCATTCATCGGTTAATTCTTTGCGCATTTCTATTGTGCGAAGTCTTTGATTTATCCATGCCTCAGTGTAACCTTTTTTTCGGTAATTTTCAACCGCTCTGTTTATACTGATTTCGGGATCCGCTATTTCATCAAGACGCTCTGCGCCTACTTTGGCTAACCACACCTTAAACGGTTCTGCTTTTTTTGACGGAACAGATTGAATGATTCTTAAAAGCTGCTGAGTATTTGCAACGTCGGTTTTATAGCTTTTTCCGTCTTTCGGAGATTCCATTTTCAGTTGGTTACAATTTGAAACCAACTCAGATCCCTCTTTAATCAATCTGTTTTTTAATACTTTCCAATAATTTCTTGCACCGTCATAATCCGGTTGATCTGTCAATACGGCTATAACATCAACTATTGAAAAATACCAGTCCTCTTCGTCTTCGTTCCAAGCTGTTCGTATTTTTCTATCTTCAAATAACTTTATGCTTTCATTTTCTTTCATTTCAAATCCTCATATTATGTAATGCTTTTATAAAAATCAAGCGTTTTATATTTTCTGTCTGTCTGCGCCAAAAGATATTTTTCGCAAACATAGTCAAGCACTTTAAAGTTTTCATCATTCAACGTAAACGAAAAAAGCTTTTCGTCCTGAGCATAGCAGATATGCCTCATTGCCGTAACAACGCCGAGCGGAATTTCCTCGCACGGAATATCCTCTGCACAGTCCGGGCAGTAAAGTCTGCCGTCATAAACGCAGAAATACATTGTGTCATCCTCGAATTTTCCGCATCCTGCGCACGCAACGAGGTCAGGCATATAACCTGCGAGGGAAAGCGTACGAAGCTCAGCTATTGATTTTAACTGAAGCTGAGGACGCTTGTCCTTTGAAAGCAGATGAAGGCAGTTGAGCGTAAGCCTCAGAAACTGCCCTGCGTCGCTTTCCTGCGGAGCAAGCTCATACTGAAGCTCGCAGAAATACTGAGCCAAAGCGAGCTTGCCGATATCGTTTCTCAGGTCAAAAAAAATCTCTTTGGGCTGAATTTCATCAATTACGTAAGCGTCTCTGCCCCTGTATATTGAAAGGTCGGAATACGCAAAAAGCTGACTTCCGCTCTGAGAACGGCTTTTTATTCTCTGCGCTCCTCTTACAAAAGCCCGCAGAACGCCGTAATCCCTTGTGAGCACGGTCACAAGACGGTCGTCACCGGTCATCCTGTGTTCCTTTATTATCAGTCCGTCCGTATTCATCCGCATTTTTTTCGTTCTCCCGTGAAATGTGTTTGTATTGAAGATAATCTTCGACTTTTCCGCTTTGGGCAAATCTGTCCCATGCGGCAAGATTACTGATATCCATAAAAAGCGCTCCTTTGTGTTTGCTTGTTATTATTATTTACATCCGACGCTTTTTATTTCATAATTTTATTAACAAATTTTATTTTTATTTTTGTTGAATTTAACCGAATCAGTCAAGACCGAAATTGTGAATAAGGCCTTCTCTGTTTCGCCAGCCTTCTTTGACCTTGACCCAGCAGTGAAGGTTTACTCTGCAATCAAAAAATCTTTCGATATCCATTCTGGCTTTTGTGGAAACTTTTTTGAGCATCGCTCCGTTCTTGCCTATGATTATGCCTTTATGACTTTCTTTTTCACAATAAATCACGGCGTCGATATCAAGAATATCGCTGTCTTCCCGCTCTCTCATTTTTTCTATGCTGACTGCCGTGCCGTGAGGGATTTCTTTATCAAGACTGCGCAGAAGTTTTTCTCTTATTATTTCGGCGGCAATTACTCTTTCAGGCTGGTCGGTAAGAGTGTCCTCCGGAAAAAAGAATACGGATTCTTCAGCAAGCGCTTCAAGCTCCTGCTCAAGCTCCTTCATATTCGTTCCGTCAATAGCGGAAACCGGTACGACGGCGGTAAAAGGAAACAGGTTTGAAAGCTCAAGGATTCTTGACATCAGCTGCTCTTTTTCACGTATCGTATCGACTTTGTTTATAGCGAGAATCACAGGCAGTTTTTCTCTTTTGAATCTTTCGATAAGCTCTTTTTCGGCGGTGCGGAGTTCGCCTTCTGGCTCGATTACAAAAAGGATTGCGTCAACGCCCGAAATGCTTTCGTCAACGGCTTTTATCATTTTTTCGCCAAGCTTGTTTTTAGGCTTGTGAAAGCCGGGAGTGTCTGTAAACACAAGCTGTGTTTCCCCGTTTGTGAGAACGCCCATTATTCTTGTTCTCGTGGTCTGCGGTTTATCAGAAACTATCGCGATTTTCTGACCTAAAAGTCTGTTTAAAATTGATGATTTGCCGACATTCGGGCAGCCTACTATTGATATGAATGCAGTTTTAGTCATTCTTTTTACCTCTTATAAAGTTTACGATTTTTAAAGGCCCTGAAAGTATGAATACGGCGTCGGCTATAAGAGTCGCCGCAAGTATTACGATGTAAACAGGTCTGTTTAAATAATAATCAAATAATTTTTCAAATGCCTGCGGCTGGAATAAAATAACTATGCCGACAGCTACTGCAAATATCGACAGCACAAGCACTCCGCCTGCGGCTGTATCTTTTGCGATTTTTACAAATTTGTTCTTTTCAAGGGTCACAGCGTCTGCTGCTTTTTCGATCCCCGTGTTAAAAAGCTCTCCTGAAATAACGAGCGACGACATCATCAGCAGAACGGCGAACTGATTGCGGCTGACTTCAAAAAAATCATACCGCAGTAAAAAGAACATCATATAGCAGAAAAGACTTATGTGAAATCTTACGTTGCGCTCATGAATTATGCCGTACCATATTCCCTGAAAAGCATATCCGAATCCTTTGATAAACGCTTTCATAATTATTCACCGTAATAATTTCCGTTGCGGCGAAGACCGAGCTGACGGAGAATTTCTTCCTCTTTTTCACGCATACGCATTTGCTCAAGTCCGCCCTGCTCGTGATCGTAGCCTAAAAGGTGGAGCATTGAGTGAACGGTAAGAAAACCTATTTCACGCTGAAGAGTGTGGCCGTAAGTCTTTGCCTGCTCAACTGCGTGCTCAACCGAAATAACAATATCGCCGAGCATTTTTGCGCCTGTGTCGTAGTTGATGTCATAAACTCCGTTTTCACCAAGAGGGAAGGAGAGCACGTCTGTGCTTTTGTCCATATTTCTGTATTCAAGATTGAGTCTGTGAATTTCTTCGTCGTCAACGAATCTTACGCTGACCTCAACCGAGCCTTCAAATTTTTCGTTTACAAGCACCGCATTGCAGCAGCGGCGGATCAGAAGTCGAATTCCCGTCGGGATTTTAACAGCTTTCTGGTCGTCAGAAATTATTACTTTAACTTTGTTGCTCATTTTCTTCTTTTGACCTCCTCGTATTTTTCATAAG
>CADAMY010000166.1 GCA_902789095.1 Oscillospiraceae bacterium
CAAAGCTTTCGGATAATCCGGCAAAAGCTATGTGCCGTGACGAAGAATATCTTGAATACCTCAAGCGCTCGGTTGATTTCAGACTGAAAAGAGAAAAATGATTTTTTCAAAATAACTTGATTTTTATCGGCAGATGATCAGGATCAATTTTCCGGATCGCTGCCGATTTTTTAAGCCCGACAGCACAGTATAATTATTATTTATATTATTATTTATATTATTGTTTATATTATTATTTTTATTATTATTATTATTTTTATTATTCTTTTTGTTGTTATAATTCTTTTTATTCTTATATTCTTTATCTGCTGCCGCTTGTCTGCCGCTTGTCTGCCGCTTGTCTGCCGCTTGTCTGTCACTTCCCTGTCACTTCCTTGTCACTTCCCTGTCACTTCCCTGTCACTTCCTTGTCGGTCATTTGTCATTCCGTATGCTCGGCAACGTTTTGATATTCATCATACTTATTTACTCTTATAATGCGGAATTTATTGGTTTTTATCTCTGATATTTCACCTGTTTTTTTCAGATGTCTGAGGGCAGTTCTTACGTTTTTTTCCGAAAGTCCGAGACTGTTTGCAAGCGACGGAAGCGTTGTAATAAACTCGCCCCGTTTATAATCAGTGCCCTTCCAGCTTCCGTCCCTCCAGTTTGCCCGCAGAATACAATAAATGAACAGCTCTCTCGTGCAGCGGTCAGAGTACCATTCCCAGTCCAGTATTTTACGATGGATTTTTACAAATCCTTTATCATACTTTTCCATATTTCACCTCTCAAAAAGTCCTTTCACCCTAAGTCCCAAATCGCACTTTTTTCAAAGAAATCTTTTGAAAAATCAGGTGTTTCCAAAAAAATTTACAAATTGTTAACATTTGAGAGGGCTTTATACAGATTTTCAAAAGCAATATGCAAAAAACAGACCGAAAGAGTAGATCTCCTTCGGTCTGCCGTATTTCTTTAAAGCGACGTCAATATGTGAATTCTATCGTCTGACACCATTCAGCATTCAATGAAACAGTGCCTTTTAACGCTGTCCATTTGAGCGTTCCGTCAACAGTTACGGGGTTGCGAACGTCATATCTTTCAAGCAATCCGTCGCTGTTTACACTCGCATTAATCGTTGCGCCGATGTATTTTACCGTCGCCTTTTCCAACGTGAACGGTTTAAGATCGTCAGGTGTGATATCCAGCACCTGCACGCAGGACGAGTGCGCCGGCGGAAGTTTATCAATACCGTTTACAGTCTCAGATTTGAGAACGAAGCTGATCTCATATCCGCCGTCTTTCGGCGTACATTGAGCCGCTGCAACGCCGTCTGCCGTGAGCTTGCTCATTTTTTCGTCGCCGCAGATCACAAGATAATCCTTTAAAGATTCATTGATGCTGCTCTTTGAGCCGTCAGGCTTTATCTTTGTTCCGGTAACCTTGCCGCCGTCCGCTGTGAGATCGGCTTTTGAAGGATAATCATTCGGGAGCAGTCCGTTTGCGATGCTTACTGCAGCTTTCGGGAAAGAGGTTTCAACAATTTCCGTGTTAACTCCGTCAGTAACGCTCAGTTTCATTTTACCGCTGTAAGCCTTTGCAGCGTTAGCGGCGTCATTATAAAGTTTAACTATTTCTTCTGTTGATAATTCCGACGGCTCGTCGCCGACTTCTGCCGGGAACGAGTCGATAAGCTTTACCGAAAATCTGAGCACAAGCAGAGCGTCGTAGGAATCAATGCTTCCGTCAGCGGAAACGTCGGCAAGTTTTTTCTGCTCGTCAGTCAGAGTAATAAGATCCGTGCTTGCGCTGAGAATCATAAGCGCATCGGACGAATTTATTGACCCGTCGCCGTCAACGTCGCCGTATTTCACACTCGGCGCGCCGAAAGCCGAAAACGCAAACCCTGCCGCCAGGATTATCGAGAGAATAACGCATAATACTTTTTTCATCAAAATTCTCCTTTCGATTCATCATAATTTATAGTATAATACTAACATATTAAACCGGCTTAGTCAACAATAAACTCAAAATCGAATTTTAAAGATAAACAAAAATTACTCAAAAAACCATAATGCGCGCCGTTAGATTCTTCATTCCTGCTTTTAATTATGATTTGATTTCATTTTGTTCAGTTTTTCGCATTTTGGCGACCGGTATTTTGAACGGCATCGTTGATATTCATTTTCAAAGAAACCGAATTATCAAATCTAATCTTTTTTTCATTTCCGCTCACGAGATTAAATTTGCCATTGTTAGAACAGTTGTCAATAATTGTTTTGTCATATCCGCTGCCGCACAAACCGCCTACATAGCAATATATATTCTTCTCATCTTCTTCGGTTTTTTCTTTCTCTTTTTCAACTAATGTTATATCAAAGCCGCCATTATTGATACAGTCTTTAAAAGCGAGAGTCTCTTCGCCAACGGTGTCAGAAGCGCCGCAAATTCCTCCGATAAGGCTTAAAACTCCTGCGTTCATAACAGCAGTAAAATTACCGTTATTAATACAATTTGTTACGTTGATCGTATCGCCTGATATACTGTCTGAATTAACACAGCCTATTATGCCGCCTGTACCGTAGCCGACTTTATTCAAGTTAAAATCAGTATCGTTAACACATCCATCAATTTTAATGGTTATTCCTTCTCCGGATTCTCTGCCGCCTTTTGTCATCGCAACTGTGCCGAAGATTCCGCCCAAACTTGCCGGATCTTCACCGAATGTTCCGCTGTTTGAACAGGACGTTACACTTATTGTGCCGGAATCATCATTTATACCGACGGAATGAATTCCTATAATTCCTCCGACAGTAGCGCCGGAAACAACGCAATCTTTATTCTTACTGTTTTCAACAACGATTTTCGCCTGATATTCTGTTGTAACGTGGCCGCAGATACCGCCGGCAGTGCCATTGACGGCATTAACGTTTCCTGTGTTCAGACACTCTTTTACTGCAGCTGCACCTTGATTGGTTTTTCCGTCTTTCCTGCCGACAGAGTTCTTGGAAGCATATATGCTTCCTGCAATTCCGCCAACCATGTTTTTCCCTTCAACAACACCTGAATTTTCGCATTTATTTATTTCTATTTCAGAGTTCCCTGCTGTGATGCTTGCGCTGATTCCGCCCGCTTCCGCTGAGGTCGCAGTTATGCTGCCGTTGTTTTTGCAATTATAAACATACGTTTTACCTTCAGATATTACATTACCATTTTTATCTGTCTGTGCCGCTGAATCTGACAGCAAACCGCAGATGCCGCTTGCAGTACCGTAATTGTTAATAATTTCCGCATTGTTTATGCATCCTTCTATTGTTCCGTCGTTCGCTCCCGCAGTAATTCCGGCGATTTCATGTGAATGACTGCTTTCAACTTTACCTTCTGCAGAACAATTCTTGATATATACAGTAGAAATCGCCGTTCCGAGAATTTGTGCCACTTCGGCAGATGTTGCATAGCAATATGTATCTATCGTATGACAGTTTTCGATTTTTGAACAATATGCTTCTCCGGCAACAGCAGCTAATGAATCTATTCCGTTATAGGCATAAAAATATGAATTTGATATTGTTAAATCTTTTATTTCAGCCTTGTTTATCGTTGAAAACATTCCTATAAATGATCTGCAGTCACCCATTCCGTGATAAGCGCTGATTACATAAAGACCTGTAATTTTTTTACCGTTTCCGTCAAAATGCCCTTTAAATTCATGCTCCTTATTATCGCTCCCTTGACCAATCGGTGTCCAAGCATATGCCGGCGCTTTTTTATCGGCGTTTTCCATATCCGCTGCGGAATTAAATTCGATATCATTATTTAAAACATAATATGCTTCCGCATAATTAATTTCATCTTCAAATTTATGGTTATTAACAACATCGCTGAATAACTGCAGCTCTTCCGGCGTGGATATCTGATACGGGTTGTTTTCACTTCCGTCACCACCTGAAAAATGCTCTGCAGCCTGCATTTTTCCTGCTGTTCGTTCCTGAGGCACCTCATTAACTATCTCAAAATCCGGTTTGTATTCATTTTGTGTTTCTTCTGTTTTTTCTTTTGAACAAGCTGTAAGTAGACTTGCCGTAAAAATAAGTAATAAAATCAAACTTACTGCTTTTTTCATAAAAATTCCCCCTTATAAAATTCAGTAGTAATGCGCTATTCGTTTTGCAAACTCTTCCTTCCTTTTCTTTGTGCAAGACAGCTTTGTTTGATAATCCGAGGCTTTTTTATACCGAAGGTCATTTCTGCCTGCTGTCGTATGAATCGATCCCCTCTTTTCATTTTTCTTTTCAGCTCCGCAGAACATTAACTATGTAAAATCAGTTCTGTCTGCCTTGATCTTATATAATAACGTTTCTCGAATTTTTCAAATTTGCCTGCCGCATGCTTTTAAGCATACCTCCTTTTTTTAGTAACATTGATATATTAACATATTAACCGATCTTAGTCAACAATAACCGAAAAATCGAATTTTACCGATAAAACAGCAAAAATTTACTCAAAAAACGTAATGCGCACCGTTTGTTAATTTGCATTGCTTGTTTAATAAGATTCGCCGTGTTATACTGCAGTCAAGGAGATGATAATATGCTCAGTGAAACAATAAAAACATTGAGAAAACAAAAAGGATTTACACAGGAAGAACTTGCCATCA
>CADAMY010000167.1 GCA_902789095.1 Oscillospiraceae bacterium
GACGAAGTAAACAGAGTTTTTGACGGCAAAGTTCACGATTATGAATTCGTTTTTGTAAACGACGGCAGCCGTGACAAAACTTATGAAAGGCTCAACGAGATTTATGAATCAAATCCCGAGAGCAATATTCAGGTGATTCATTTCAGCAGGAATTTCGGCAAGGAAGCCGCGATTTATGCCGGCATGTCCAACGCTAAAGGCGATTATCTCTGCCTTATTGACGCCGATTTACAGCAAAGACCCGAGGTTGTGCTGAAAATGCTTGAAGAGATCGAGGCTGACAGCTCGGTTGACTGCGTTACAGCTTTTCAGGAAGACAGAAGCGAGAGCAAACTGATGATAAAGGCAAAATCCGGATTTTATAAAGTTATCAGCAAAATGTCCGATATAGAATTTAAAAACGGCGCTTCGGATTTCCGGCTTCTCAACCGCAAAATGACTGACGCCGTTCTTGAAATGACGGAATATCACAGGTTCTCAAAAGGACTGTTTGCCTGGGTAGGATTCAACACCAAGTTCATCCCTTATGTTGCCGAAGAGAGAGAGACGGGTACTTCAAAATGGAACACCGGCAAGCTTATAAAGTATGCTCTTGAAGGCATCATTTCATTTTCGACCGTACCGCTAAAGCTTTCTACTGTTGTTGGATTCCTTTCGTCAGTTGCATCAATTGTCTATCTGCTCGTTGTAATTATTCAGAAGCTGGCTTTCGGAATCGACGTCCCGGGATATGCGACTATCGTCGTTCTTCTGCTCCTGATCGGCGGAATCCAGCTTTTCTGCCTTGGCATTCTCGGCGAATATCTTTCAAAAATTTACTTACAGGTCAAAAACCGACCGGTATATATTATAAAAGATCATCTGCAATAATCATTAAAGTGATGTCACATTTAGCGAAGAACAAAAAGAAAAGACTAATAAAAAAGCAGGGTGCAGAAAACCAAATAATCTGCACCCTGTTATTCATATTATTGGAAAGGCTTCGCACTTACACGATTATATTTTCTTTTTTCTACGTTTATTCAACCTCGCCGTACCCATATACAGCTTTCGGTCGAATAAATGCCGTCTTCATCTAAATTCGACAGCCCCTTTTTTTACGCTTAGTTTAAAAAATGCGCCCCGTACTTTCCGGTACAGGGCGCTGATTTTTTATTATATAATGTCGATGTCGATATTGAAAACGTTGCCCCAGATCTCATGACCGAGCTCACCGATGTTGAGGTTGGAATCATCATCTTCATCGTCATCTGAACTGCTCAGACCTTCGGCAAGGAAAGCGCGCATAGTGAAGGCCTGAAACTGAATAACCGGCTTTTCGTATTTCATTATGCCTGCTCCTCCTTAAAACTTAATTATAGCTGCTGAAGCTTTAATGAAATTGAAGATTCTTGCAATAACTGACATAAGAGCATTCATAACGGCTGCCCATACAGAGCCTGTCTGTGCAGGTTCATCAGCGATGTCCGCTTCATTCTGTTCAACAGCAGTCTCAACTGAATCAACAGCTATTATCTCTTCATCAGAAGCTGATGTTGAAGCGCCGTTTACCGTGAATGTATAAATCTCGCCGAGATGAACGATTCCTTCGCTGTCAATAATGTAGCTTCTTGCATATACAGTGCCTGAAGTATTGAACGTAACGGGAACCTCTAAAAGACCTGTGAGCGTACGGGCGCTCTTGTTGGCGGCGAAATCCTGAACATCGTCGTTGGTTGTGATCATTGCGTCCTTATTTGTTCCGATTGACGGATCAGTGGTAATCAGAACACCGTGACCTGTAATTCTTTCAACAGTGGTAGATGCGCTGTGCTCAACAAGGATCGAATGAGTCTTGTCGCCGTTGTCACGGATGTCAATAACTCGTGACGCATACAGCGGGAAATCTGCGCTGTCCTTGCTCACGCCGTAAACCGGTCTGAGGGTTATATCCTCAGTTACAAGGAATGAATAGTTACGGTATGTTGCAACTTTTGTTCCGTCAGTCTTTTCCCAATATGAGAATTTCTGACCGCTGCCGTTTGTTTTTGGCGCTGAAACCGTTGCTATATAATAATACCTTGAAACTGATTTTATAACATTCTGATTAACAGAACCGCTTGTTACGCTGACGGTATGCTTAATCGGTTCAAGGTTATCAATGGCAGTTCTGATACTCTCAGCCATTGCGTCAACTTCGTCCTGTCTGCCGATGTCATAAGTTCTGTCAACAGCATTTTCTGCCTCGATAAGCGCTGCGTAGGATTCCTCTGTAAAGTAAATGGACTTCGGAGCATTATCGATTAACGCTTCAACCTCAGTATAATCAGCCATTTCGTTTTTGTCATATCCGCAGATACATTTTCCGTCAGCATCAAGTACATGAGAAGTCTTGGCTGTGGTATGCCCGCAGGAGCATTTCTGCCAGTGATATGAGCCGTCAAAATAATATGAGTAAGCATGTCTTGATTCTGTAAACTGAGCCGTATACTCGTTATCGCCTGTTACGATTGTGATTGCCGGACTCCATACGTTATTGAATGTGTAATGATTTCGGCTTGTGTAAGCTTTGGTCGGAGTCTGACCTGTATAAACGGGTTTGATGCCGTAGTCTACCTGTTTTTCTTCAAGGATTGTGCCGTCTTCATTTTTGAAAGTGATCGTATATTTCTGCGGTACAAGATTATACGCCGCCGTGTAAACCGTGTTGCCCGTAACTTTGCTTACAGCAGGAGTCCAGCCCTTGAATGTGTAAGAATAATGAGCGTCTGCTTCTCTTTCGGGAGTTTCGCCGTCGAAAGTGGGAACGGTGTTGTAAAGAACGTTTTCATCCTTTTCGATCAGCGAATTATCCCAGTCTCGCCATTCAACCGTATATCCTCTTGTGGAAGAAGTATATGTAGCTGTGTAAGTTGCATCGCCTGTAACTTCGTCGATTTCTCTGTCCCAATCAGCGAAAGTGTAGTTGAATTCAACGTCAGATGCTTTTTCGGGAGTTGAGCCGCTGTATACGGGAGTTGAGCCGTATTCCCAAAGACCTGACTGTAATTCCGTACCGTCTTCGTTAAGGAACTTTACGGTATATTTATTTAAAATTGATTTATATTTTGCCGTATATTCTGCGTCCTCTCTCGCAGCGGCAAGCTCTCTGTCCCACCCGTCAAACTCGTAGCTGTACTGAACGTCAGACTCTTTAGTGGGCGTTGCGCCTGTGTATTGTGGTACTGCGTCATAAGCGCAGGTGGTTTCCTGAAGAATATCACCGTTTTCGTTTTTGAACGTGATATTATAATTAAAAACTTTGATAGTTACGTTTTTCGTCGCACTTGCGCTTCCGCAGGTTTCTTTAATAGATACGGTATAGTTGCTCGCTCTGTTTGCAGACGAAGGAACTGAAAGAGTACCGTTTGAGAAGGTACAGCCGTTCTTTGCAGTCATGCTGAGCGCTGCATCCTCATACCAGTTTACACCGTACTGGTCTTTTACTGTGCCTGCAGTGTATTTAGCGGTAGCCGTGCCTGTTTTGGGAACGTTAACTGAGCTGCTGCCGGTAATTGCCGAAACAGTGCTTTCATAAGGCATAGTCCATGTTTTGGAGGAAGTGGTAACTTTTTGTGTCTTATCACTTTCATTTGTATCCGTACCAAAGCCAGGCTGATAAATGTACGTAGTCTTCCATTTGTTCTGCGATTCATGATAAGCTGAACCGGTCCACAAAGTTGTCATATTAGAAGAGCTAGAACCAACTTCAATTTTTGAATATGTAATCTTAGTATTACCACCAACCCAAACAAAACGGTTATCGTCAGTAGACGCATAAAAGCCGATCGGGAAACCCGGAACCGTAGCGGTTATGGTATGCTCACCGGATTCGTTGGCAAGATTGCCTACCCAGGCATAATCCGAACCGGTAAGAGCAGAGCCGTATTTGCCGCCGCTGTTGCCGAAATCCCAGCTGAAATATCCTTCGTCGCCTGTGCCGTTGTTTTTCTTGTACTTGATTGTGCATCCGACAGCATCGTTGGTTTCAGTTCCCCAGTTTGCAGCTTTGTTTTTGCAGAACATTTCCTCAAAATTACCTGCTTCCTCTACGTTAAAGGTAATTCTGACAAAATAGCTGCCTGCTGTGGCTGCACTTGCTTTAGTCAGCGACAAAGCTGACACCAACAGAATGCTGACCAATGCGATACCTAAAGACAGAAATACGCTTGTAACCTTTTTAAATTTACTGCGCATAGGAATAACCCCCTTGTATTATTTAAGGTTTATGATGCATCTGAGCATACTGCATCACTTTCCATCATTACGAAATACAGTTTAACACAAGTAAATGCTTTTTTCAATAGTTTAAATATAAATAAATACAACAAATTTGATTATTTGTCATATTTACCATATAATGTTTCAATCAATTCAACATAACTTGTATAAAATAAATCAATTTACACACTTTATCACTTGTATTCATATACTGCCGTTTGCTTGACTTTTATTCCCAAATAAATTATAATGTTTAATATTATAATGAGGTGATTTTGGTTTGGCAGATTTTATTTCGGCAAGCGTGCTTATTTCTACCGTGAATGAGAACGAATCTCTGAA
>CADAMY010000168.1 GCA_902789095.1 Oscillospiraceae bacterium
AGACGTGTCAATAGCGTCGGCTACGTTCTCGTTTTCATTATGAGTATCGGTAAACACTACAAGGCGAATTTCGGGAACGAAATCCTCCGGCGCAGTCGGAAAATCCATGACTCTTCCTCTTCCCCGCTGAACCGCTCCCCATATCAGCGTAATTACACATAAAAGAGCAAGGAAACCGATAATACTCAAAAATGTGATCCCTATAATTTTACCGGTCTTTTTAAAAACTCTTTTCATAATCTTTTCACACCTTTTAAACATACTGACTAAAAAAATCCAGTTTTTTGATTTTATTTGTTTAATTATAACATATTTAACCTGGCAAATACAACTGCATTTTATATAATGTTTCATATAATTGCTGAATTTTTCGGCTGAATTTTCTTTTTTTAAAACAAAAAACTCCGCATATAAAAAAAACAGCCGCAATTCTGAAAGCAGATATTAAGGCTGTTGGTTATTCGGTTTGTTTAAGCTCTATTGAATTTCTCTTTCGGCTGTTTGCAGCGAGGGCATTTCCAGTCGTCGGGCAGATCTTCAAATGCAACGCCGTCATGCTCGGCAGGATCATATACATAGCCGCATATTGAGCAGACGTATTTGCCCGAAGCTTCCTGCTGTGAAAAATCATATTCTTCAAACACTGTCGGCACGGGATTATCAAGGTCGATCACACGTTTCGCTTCAAGATTTTCATATCCCTGCGGAGTATGAGTGCCGCAGTAAACAGTCGGATGACTGCTTACAAATTCACGAACCCTATCAAGCGTTTCACGGGCAGCGGCAGGATCGTCAAATACAACTGAAAGCTTGTTTTCATAAAGAGCTTCGTCAATATAAGTTATATCGCCGTGAAGCATATAAAACAATCCGTCATTCTCAACGATCACTATACTGTTGCCGTTAGTGTGTCCTTTTGCTTTAATGAACGTTACGCCGTCGCATATCTTCCGGCTTTCCGGGAAGTTATAATATGCGCCGCAAAACGTCCGCACTTTACTTCACTGCTTATTTTAACATATTAGATTATCACAAGTCAAAAAATATAAAGGGCATATGTCAAGCATTCAATTCGACAGCTGATTTTAAAGCAGAATAATGTTGATTATTATATTTTTTTATGATACAATTATTGTGTATTAATATAATTTTACAGTCAGCACTTTGATATTTTCAGATTATCGGGATGATTTTATGTTTAAAAAACAGATAAGCAAAGCCGCTATGCGCCTTATGGTGCAGAAAGGCAAAATGAGTCTGCGCCGCATGGAAAAAGCCTCAGAAAATCCTATGGAGCAGAACCGTGCGCTGTTGATGAAAATTTTACAGGCAAACCGTGACACTGAATTTGGCAGAGAGCATGATTTTGGCGGAATAAGAACGATAGAAGACTTCAAAAACAATGTTCCCGCCGCAAATTATGAGGACTATGCTCCTATGCTTGAGCGGATGAAAAACGGCGAAAAAAATGTTCTCGTTGCGTCCGAAATTCTCGGCTATTCCCGCACGTCAGGCTCTTCCGGAGTTCCGAAGTATATACCGGCTACAAAAGATTCGCTCAAAGCCTACGTCAACTATACCTGGACGAGAGCGCTGGCTCTGGGAGCAAAAGAGCTTGAAAGACAAGGGAAAAAGTTTGTCCCCGGCAGAGGAGTTTTTCTCTCCCCTGCTACAAACGACAGACTGCCCGACGGAATGCTTTGCAGCAACATTGCCGAAATAGGCGCCGAGCAATACGGTACATTTTACCCGTATATACTCGCTCTGCCCACCAAAGAGCTTTTTGATATGCACGACGGAGATTATATTTATAATATATACCGTTTTGCTCTGGCAGACGAAGACATCACGTTTATGTTTTCCGTCTTTTTCAGCCTGAACGTCAGTCAGTTCGCTTATCTTAAAGAGAACTGGCGAACGATCGTTGATGATATCGAAAAAGGAACGATCGACGAAAAAATCGAAATGAATCCGAGTCTTCGCAAAAAGCTTTCGGAGCTGATTTATCCGATGCCAGAACGAGCGGCGTACCTTCGCAGGCAGTTTGAACAGGGTTTTGACGAGACGTTTTTCAAGCGGATATGGCCTAATTTAACGGTATTGTGCGGCGTCGGCAACGCTTCGTTCAAGCCTGCGGCGGATTACATACGCTCTTTTGCAAAAGGAGTTCCGTTTGATTTTTCGATTTACGGAGCGTCAGAGGGTCTTATTGCCGCCTGCAATCAGCTTGAAAGCACGGATATGCAGCTTCTGGTTGACAGCTGCTTTTATGAATTTATTCCCATTGATAACGCAAACGACCCCGAGCCCGTAACGCTTACTCTTGACCGGCTTGAAAAAGGCGGGAAGTACGAAATTCTTATCACAACTCAGGCGGGATTATACCGCTATCATCTTAAAGATGTAATTGAAGTCAAAGGCTTCTGCGGCAAATGCCCGATGATTTCTTTCGTTTACCGCAAGGGGCAGCTTTTCAACGTCGCAGGTGAAAAATTCAGCGAAGAAGACGCGCGCTGCACTATTGAAAAATTTGAAAAAGCCCATAATATTTCACTTGAACATTGGCTGTTTTATCAGGATACAGACGTGATGCCCAACCGTTACGCTCTTGTTGTTGAAAGCGGTGAAGATATCGACTGGGACGCCTGCATTGATGAAATTGAAGAATATATGGGATTTTTCAACAAACGGTACACGTCACAGCGTGACAAGGCTTTTATCGGCAGAATGATAATCCGCCGCCAGACGCCCGGTACTCACGACGCTTGGGCGGCTCGCTGCATTGAAAAAGGCGCATCCGCCTCGCAGGTAAAACCTGTTCACTCGCTTGACAATGAGGAAAAACGAAACTTCTTCCTGCAAAGGATAGAATAAATTTTGAAAATCAATACAGAAGGAGAATGGTTATGAAAAAGCTGTTAAAAAGCACATTGGCATTGACGCTGACGTTAATAATGGCGTTGTCCTGTCTGATTCTGCCTGTCGGCGCCGCATCTCAAGTGCCGCAATACGGCGCTGAAGAGATCAACGGTAAAACAGGCTACCTTGCCATCGGCGACAGTATCGGCAGAGGCTGCGGCTCTGAAGGCTCGTATCTTGACCAGGACAACAATCCGACCGGTGACAAAGACCCGGCAGGTCAGTATGACAATTATTATCAGCGCAACTGCACGGGAGCTTACACTACTCTCGTTGCTGAAGGCGTCGGCTGCAATATGCCGTACTACATGAATGAAAAAGGCGGCGAAGCATCGGGCGCTACGTTCTGGCCGCTTTGCTACCCCGGAATGACAACGGCTATGATGCTTGATCTTATGGGCGTTGACGACGGATTTTCGGACAAGGACCTCAACTATCCGTATTACAAGGATATGCTTGAATATTTTGGTTATGAAGGCTCGTTCAACGGTGTTCGTGACGACGATACGATCGAATACGTATCCGGCCGTGAGTACGTTTCAGACGCTCAGAAGCACGACCTTGACGCGGCAGGTCAGGGCTACGGCTACGGCGGTGACATCGGAAAATGCGGCAGCGTTAAGGAACTCATCGAAAACGCAAGTCTTATCACGGTTGAACTCGGAATGTGCGACGTATTTTACCGTACATACCGTATAGCAACAAAAGGCGGCTTCCTTGCAGAAGGCGCTCAGCTCGACTTCAGTGACCCGAAGGCATTGGCTGAAGTAGCATTAAAGCAGATGTATACAGGTTTTCAGCATTGGAAAACTTATTATCCTCTGCTTATTGAAACGATTCAGGAATGGAATCCGGACGCCACGATCGTTATGGTCGGCTCCTTCAACGTAGTCAATCAGCTTCGCATTACAAACGACGACGCTGTGCCGCTCGGCGATATTTTCAGCCTGCTTACCGAGCGAATGAACAAACTGTATGAACAGTGGGCAGAAAAATACGGCGTGATTTTTGCCGACGTTCGCAACACGGAGCCTATGGAAATGGAAGAGGAATGGTCGCTTCTCGGCGGATTCCTTGACAATGCTTTTGCAGGCACTCACCCGTCTCAGAAAGGTCACGACTATATGGCTCGTCAGATTCTCACCGCTATTTCTGAGAACGAGATAAACACCGACATAAAGGTTGACCTCGGCAGATTCCAAAAAGTTGACTACGTTCTTGTAAACGGCATGCAGGTTTCTGATTTCAGAATGGACGGATTCGTTCTAAACGTACCTTATGATAACGAATATGCTCTGAATCTCACCGTTGCCATAACAGATGAAGAAGGCAAAATTGCCCTTCAGACTTATGCGCTGAAATATGATGCAGATTCGGGATATTCCGCAAACCGCATTTACGGCAACAATGACATTGCAGGAACAATAAATAAAACTGTTCGTCTGATTTTTAAACTGCTTAAAACGCTCGGTGAAAAGATAGTTGGATTATTCAAAAAATAAGCCGATCATATTAAACACGGAACGCTGTTTCAGCGTTCCGTTTTTTTTGAGACCATCCCAAAAATTGTGTAAACCTCCAAAAAGGTGTAAAATAGGAGCACCAAATTGGAGGTATTATTATGAGCAGCAGAAAGAACAGAAGCCCTG
>CADAMY010000169.1 GCA_902789095.1 Oscillospiraceae bacterium
TCTGCCGACCAGGAAATATATGCGGGAGCTTTGTCCCTGCCGAAACGCTCGTATGACTGCGGAGTTGTGTTAAGGAACAAAGTCATTTCTTTTATATGAGCAAGAATGCCTGCTATCATTTCATTCATTATGTCTCTGCCGTCTTTGCTCTTTGCAGAAACATTTATGTGCATACCGTTGCCCGGCTTCTCCGGCAGAGGTTTAGGGCCAAAAGAGGCGTTCAATCCGCTTCGTGCGGATATGGTATTTACAACCGACCTGAACGTCATCGCATTATCAGCCGCGCTTAAAGGATCTGAATATCTGAAATCTATTTCGTTCTGCCCGGGTCCTTCCTCGTGGTGAGAGCTTTCCGGCTTTATTCCCATCTGTTCAAGAGTCAGGCAGATTTCACGCCTCACGTTGTCGCCCTTATCCTCAGGCGCTACATCCATATATCCTGCGTTATCATAAGGGATATTGGTCGGCTCGCCGTTTTCATCGCATTTAAAAAGGTAAAACTCCATTTCGGAGCCTATTGCAAACGAAACGCCGTACTGTGACGCTTCATTTACTGCATCGGCAAGTATTTTTCTTGTATCCGCTTCAAAAGGCGTCAAATCAGGATATGTTATATTGCAGTACATACGCACCACCTTGCCATGCTCAGGTCTCCACGGCAGGATACATATTGTTGACGGGTCGGGATGCAGAAACAGATCGGAATGAACTACGCTTCCGAAGCCTTCAATAGCCGAGCCGTCAAAAGCAATACCGTAGCGGAACGCACGTTCAAGCTCGTGCGGCATTATTGAAATATTCTTTTGTCTGCCTGACGCATCACAAAAAGCAAGACGGATAAACTTCACGTCCTCCTGAGCTGCGAACTGCATCACTTCATCTTTTGAATAATTCATACCCTATCACCTTTCTAATTTGATACATACATTTGTTTATAAGGATTTTTACTGTCGGGTGTAATCACAGTATATTTATCATTTATAAGCTTTTCATAATCTGCGCCGAAATAATTGCAATACTTTTTGATGAACGGCGCAAACTGAGCAAAATCATTTTCATCGGCTGTATGCGACGTTGTCTGATGCGGAAAATGTATTGAAGGCAGTTCGCCTCGAAGAATCATTTTGCCGCCGTGCATACCGGTACAAGGGAAGTTGCTGACAATCGGTCTTCCGTCACTGTTGAGCCCAAGAACAATTATTATTCCGCCTGCCTGATATTCGCCGAGGAAGCTGCCCGCTCTGCCGCCTATGACAATAACAGGCTTCTTTTGTTTATATTCCTTCATATGCACTCCGGCTCTGTAACCTGCATTGTTTTTAATATAAATCTCGCCGCCTCGCATCGAATACCCTGCCGCATCGCCTGCGCTCCCGTGAATGACTATTTCACCGGAATCCATAGTGTCGCCGACCGCATCCTGGGCATTACCGTTGACTGTAATTGACGCACCGTTCAGATACGCACCGAGCGCATTGCCGGGAATCCCGTTGATTGATATTTCTTTTTTGCCAAGTCCCGATCCGATAAATCGCTGACCGAGGCAGTTATTAAGAACAATACTTTTTTCTTTTGCCGTTCTTATCAGCTCATTGATTTCTCTCGGGTCAAGCCCCTGTGAATTTATTATCATTATATAACACTCCAATTAAGAGAAAAACGATATTTTTTAACGATTTAAGATGCCGATTTTCATACAATAATATGATTTAAAATAAAATATAATCAATACTGCCGCCGGTTAAACCGGCTATTCGCCGGCATGATATATGCCGAGAATTTCAAGCTCTTTTTCCGTCAGATTTACACCTCTGAGCATAAGTCTGTTGCCGCAGAGAGCCTCAATGGAATTTATTCCCATTCCGCCCATCATTTCTTTGATCTCATGCTTCCATGCTCTCATAAGATTTACAAGTCGGCGCGCTCCCTCTTCAGGGTCAAGTCTTTTTACAAGGTCAGCCGTTGCAATTCCCCAACTGCATTTTCCGCTCCCGCAAGTTCTGCAAAGGTGACAGCCCAGAGCTATAAGCGCCGCAGTAGCAATATAACAGGCGTCTGCTCCGAGAGCTATTGCTTTTACAACATCCGCAGCCGAACGTATGCTTCCGCCGACGATCAGAGAAACGTTATTCCTTGTGCCTTCTTCCCTCAGCCTTGTGTCCACAGCCGCCAGAGCAAGCTCTATCGGTATGCCGACGTTATCTCGTATTCTTGTCGGAGCCGCGCCGGTACCGCCTCTGAAGCCGTCGATTGCTATGATATCGGCTCCGCTTCTGGCTATTCCTGCGGCAATAGCGGCAATATTATGAACAGCCGCAACTTTTACAATGATCGGTTTTTTGTACTGAGTCGCTTCTTTCAGGGAATAGACGAGCTGTCTTAAATCTTCAATAGAATAAATGTCGTGATGCGGCGCAGGCGAAATAGCGTCAGAACCCTCGGGGATCATTCTCGTAGCGGAGACGTCGCCTATGATTTTAGTTCCCGGCAGATGACCGCCGATGCCGGGCTTAGCGCCCTGACCCATTTTTATTTCTATCGCTGCAGCGGAGTCAAGATATTTTTCATGCACGCCGAATCTGCCTGATGCCACCTGAACTACCGTGTTATCAGCGTAACAGTAAAAATCTTCGTGCAGTCCGCCTTCACCCGTGTTATAGAAAATTCCGAGCTCCTTTGCCGCCGCGGCAAGACTTTTATGCGCATTATAGCTTATCGAGCCGTAGCTCATTGCTGAAAACATAACCGGCATCGAAAGCTCAAGATGAACGGGAAGTTCGGGAATTATATTACCGTCGGGATCTCTCCTGATTTCGCCCGGCTTTTTACCGAGAAAAACTCTGGTTTCCATAGGCTCGCGCAAAGGGTCGACCGACGGATTCGTGACCTGAGAAGCGTTTATAAGTATTCTGTCAAAATAAACCGGGAATTTATTGGGATTTCCCATTGACGAGAGCAGAACGCCGCCCGTTCTTGCCTGCTTGTATATTTCTTTTATATTGTCGCTTTTCCAGTTATGATTTTCACGGAATGCGCATTCGTTTTTCTGAATTTTAAGCGCATGAGCCGGGCAAGTCGCAACACATCTCTGGCAGTTTACGCATAAAGATTCATCCGCCGTCATACAATTTAATTTTTCGTTGAATTTATGAACTTCATTCGGGCATTGCTTTTCACATATACGGCAGTTGACGCATCTTGTGATATTTCTGACAACTTCTGACTCAGGTATAATATAATCAAGAGGATTCTGTTTCATCAGTACTTGCCCTCCTCAACTTTAACTATAACAGGTTCACCGCCGGCAGGAGCATATATATCGCTTATCTCGGGCTCCATTCGCCGTATTGCGGCTTCTTCGCTTGCTATGTAAACGGTATCGCCTTTCTGAGCGGTCACCATTGAGCGAAGCTTCAGCCTGTCGTTGAGCGCCATAAGCCCTCCGCTGAATCCGAGTATAATCGAAAACGGACCGGTTATCAGCAGACTCGGAAAAGCCTTCCTTAAAAACTCAAGTCTCGCCGCTTCTCTTTGCGGCTTTTGCTGAATCGTAGTCCAGAACGGAGCAGCAATAACCGACGCAGTTTCATTTAGCGTGAGCCCCTTGCGCCTTAAAAGATAATCCGCAATATATGTAATAACTTCGGTATCTGTCTGCAAAGTGCATTTGTAGCCGAACATCTCGATATACCGTCTGTTTGCATCGTATGATGATATTTCGCCGTTATGAACTACCGTATAATCAAGCAAACCGAAAGGATGCGCTCCTCCCCACCAGCCGGGCGTATTTGTGGGGTATCTTCCGTGAGCCGTCCAACTGTACGCCTCATATTCATCAAGCCTGTAAAATCTGCCGACGTCTTCGGGATAGCCGACAGCCTTGAACGTTCCCATATTTTTACCGCTTGAAAAAACGTATGCGCCTTTAATTTTAGTGTTTATATCCATCACGGTGCGAACAACGTATTCTTTTTCATCGATCTGAAGCCTTGCAAGCACCGAAGCAAGCGGAGCCAGAAAATACCGTTTGATATACGGAACGTCGGTTATTTCGGGGATTTTTCTTATTGGTATATTCTCGCTTTTCACGATTTCAAATCTGTCTTTGAGAATCTTTTCACATTCCTCAATAATATATTTATCATTAAAAAATATGTGAAAAGCATAAAAATCTTTAAAATCAGGGTAAATTCCGTAACCCGCAAAACCGCCGCCGAGACCGTTTGAACGCTCGTGCATAGGTATCATGCTTTCAATTATCTTCTGACCGGATACTCTTCTGCCTTCTTTTGAGATCATCGCCGATACGGCGCACCCTGACGGTATTCTTATTTCGCCTTCAAGCTTCATTAGTTCGCCCGCTTTCAAAAAAATAAAGGCGCTCATTCACAAAAGAGAGAATTTCCCTTAAATGAATGAACGCCTTTGCTCATCGGAAAAATTATATCATACACAATTTAATATGTCAATTGATGAAAATTAACATATTTCAAAAATGTATTGACAAAAAGAAAAAAGAATGTATAATCAAACCAACGAAGGCAAAGGCGTCTGAGAGTTAATCTCTTTGACGCTTTTTTTATTTGCCGCATTTTAAAAGGAGCGATAATTTATGAAAACAGTACCTGATTATTTCGGATGCAACGTATTTGACGACAGCGTAATGAAAGCAACACTTTCCGCAGATGTTTACCGTTCGCTTAAAAGAACGATAGACGGCGGACATAAACTCGACCTCGACGCAGCGAATGCCGTTGCCGCGGCTATGAAAAACTGGGCGGTAAGCAAAGGCGCTACGCATTTTACGCACTGGTTTCAGCCGCTTACAGGCATAACGGCAGAAAAACATGACAGCTTTATTGCGCCTTCTCCCGACGGCAGGGTAATAATGGAATTTTCAGGCAAAGAACTTATTAAAGGCGAACCTGACGCATCGTCTTTTCCGTCAGGCGGACTTCGCGCAACATTTGAAGCTCGCGGTTATACGACTTGGGACGCAACATCATACGCATTTATCAAAGGCAAAACTCTTTGTATTCCGACAGCTTTCTGCGCTTACGGCGGTGAAGCGCTTGATAAAAAAACTCCGCTTCTGCGCTCTATGGAAGCTATAAACAAGCAGGCGTTGAGAATACTTAAATTATTCGGCAATGACGACGTAAAATATGTCCGCACTTCCGTAGGTCCCGAGCAGGAATATTTTCTTGTTGATAAAGAGATGTGCGAAAAAAGAAAAGATCTTCTTTTTACGGGCAGAACGCTTTTCGGCGCAAAGCCTCCCAAAGGTCAGGAAATGGACGACCATTATTTCGGGGTTATCAAGCCGAGAGTTGCGGAGTATATGGCTGACCTTAACGAAGAGCTCTGGAAGCTCGGAATTCTTGCAAAAACTCAGCACAACGAAGTTGCCCCTGCTCAGCACGAACTGGCGCCGATATACACGACTACAAATATAGCAACAGACCACAACCAGCTCACTATGGAAATCATGCAGAAGGTTGCTTCACGTCACGGTCTTGTCTGCCTGCTGCACGAAAAGCCGTTTGCAGGCGTCAACGGAAGCGGAAAGCACAACAACTGGTCAATAGCAACAGATACGGGCGTAAACCTTCTCACTCCCGGCGAAACTCCGTATGAAAACGCTCAGTTTCTGCTTTTCCTCTGCGCCGTAATCAAAGCTGTTGACGATTATCAGGATTTGCTCAGGCTTTCAGTTGCAACAGCAGGCAACGATCACCGGCTCGGCGCTAACGAAGCTCCGCCAGCAGTTATTTCAATCTTTTTGGGCGACGAGCTTACAGCCGTGCTCAATGCAATAGAAAATGACGAGCCATACAATGCGGTTGAAAAAACCGTTATGAAGCTCGGCGTTCACACTCTGCCGAGATTCACAAGAGACACGACCGACCGCAACCGCACTTCGCCTTTTGCATTTACAGGCAATAAATTTGAGTTCAGAATGCTCGGCTCGTCAAACAGCATAGCCTGCGCAAATATTATGCTCAACGCCGCAGTCGCTCAGTCTCTCAAAATATATGCCGACAGACTTGAAAACGCAGATGATTTTGAATCCGCTCTGCACGAAATGATCCGCAAAACGATCAAAGACCATAAGCGCATAATATTCAACGGCAACGGCTACGACGACGCATGGATAAAAGAAGCGACAGAAGTCAGAGGACTTTCAAATCTTCGCACAACGCCCGACGCCATGCCGAAGCTCCTTGATAAAAAAAATGCGGATATGCTTATTTCCCACAAGATATTCTCCCCTGCCGAGCTTCGTTCAAGGCACGATATAATGCTTGAAAATTACTGCAAAGCCGTAAACATTGAAGCGCT
>CADAMY010000170.1 GCA_902789095.1 Oscillospiraceae bacterium
GACAGTTAAGGTAACAGTAACTGAAAAAGGTAATGCCATAAAGAGCGTCAAGGTACCTGAAACAGTAAAACGCGGCGAGACAACTGCGATAGAAGTAGTGACGAGCAAAGATACAACAAAAGTACAGATCAAGCTTTCAGCGGTTTCAACAAAGACGTATACCGCAGGCGGAACAGAAATAGTTGACAACGGCGACGGAACAATGACCTGGAAGATAGAAAGAGCGTTTGCACATTCAGGAGAGACTGAAATCATCCTCGCGGCAAAAGATTCAAGAGGCTGGTCAGGCTACGAAACCTACGCAACAATGACCGTCACAAAGTAAACAAACACAAAACCACAAAACCCACAACAAAGGCTGCCCTCACGGGCAGCCTTTATCTTTGCATTCAGTAAGTTTAAACTCTCAAAACAGAAATATAAAAATAAATTCTATCGGATTCCTTTCCAAAAGCATGACTTTCAGCAAAGTTGATTGACAGACAGATAATTATCCGCAGATAAAATATACGAAAGTATAAATTAGCTTAGATATTTATTATATTTACATTGACTTATTTTAATTTTCTGATATAATAAATATATCTGTAATTTAGTATGTATAAGTGTATGCATATTTGTTATAAATTATTTTAAGCTGCTTTCGGCTGCTGTTTTTCGGCGCAATCGTGGGGTCAGACATTGACCGCCGGACTTTTACAGCGGCAGACAAGGAGGTATTTGTTTATGAAAAAAGCGATTAAAAGAATTTTAAGCGTATTTCTTACAGTTACTCTGATTATTACAACCTTTTTCATTTTTGACCCGAAAGTTGTAAAAACAGAGGTTAAAGCTGCAACATATACAAGAAATTATGCATTTGAATATTACGGTACAGAAAGTCCTATATGTTATCTCGCATCAGGCTACAGCGGTAAAAAAGCTGAAAATGCGAAGTCACCGATTACCGGCGCCGGATATACATTAATTGATTTTGATCTTAACAGCGACGCAGGCGGCGACTGGGTTTACATGGGATATATGCGTGAATCTGCTGCAGATAAGGAAAAGTATGCCCTGAGGAATATCCGTATGTGGAATACTGATGAGAGCGGCGGCGAAGGAACGTCAACTACATCAACGGTTAACGGATATACATGTACATACTACATAGTCGGTGATAACGGTACAACAAATCAGGATCTTTCAATATGTAAGATCGGAGCATATGCCGACGGCAGAGTAGACTTTAACAAAGGTAAGTCAAGAGCGCCTTATCTTTATCCTTTTGCAACCCGTGATTACAGGGCAGGTCCGCCTATTACGAGTATAACCATTGATACGACTGCATGGCCGAGCGGATACAGTACTGCTACTTGGTTTAATAATACATCTGAAGCAGCTGACTGTAACAAAGGTGCAGGCGGCGACTACGTTTACATTCATTTCAAGTCATCATATACTTCTGTCTCAACGGCTGATCTGGTCAGCGCAATGAATACCGCTCAGGGATATCTGAACAATCCCGCTGATTACGATGATAATGATATTGCTGCACTGAATTCAGCTATGAATACAGCAAAGGCAATTCTTAACGACTATAATGCAGACGGCATCAGTAAATCTTACAGCCAAACATCAATTACTAACGCTAAAAATGCGCTCACAACTCCAAGATTGAAAAGAACATCAGCCATGTTCGCCACTAATAATGCAACAGGCTCATGGGCGAACAATGCAACAGGCGGTACCGTCGGCTATACAGAGTCTGTCGGTCAGTACAATGTGTCAAAAAAACTGAATTACGGCACCAATTATATTTATGCTAAACCGGCGACAGGTTATACTTTTAACGGCTGGTACTGGTCAAGATATACCACTACACCGGTTCTTTCTGGCGATATTGATACCGGGTATGCAGCGAGTGACTGTGAACTGCTCTCTAATGGCGTATACAGAAAAGCATGGACTGTTGATAATCAAGGCGACGGTATTTGGTTTAACGCGAGATTTTCAATCAACAGCTATTACCTTGATCTGAACGGTACGCTTGACGGAGTTTACGGCGGTAATATTTCAGGTTACGGTACTGCGAGCGTTTATATTAACGGATCGGTTTCATCCGCCAATATAACGGATTACTATTCTCAGCATCCATACGGTACTTCTTTTGAAATAAAAGATATCACGGCTTCAACCGGTCATCACTACGTCGGTGTTGACGGATCAAACAGCAACGCATCCCTTACAGGAACAATCGGTGCGGGCAACGTCAAAGTAGCCTTGAAATTTGATACTGATACATATACAATCGCTTATAATACTTCCGGCGGTTCGGCGGCTCCGTCAAGCACAACCGGAGTTACCTACGGCAAGGATACAGGAAAGACTATTACTTCAACTGTTCCTACAAGAACAGGCTATACCTTCAAAGGATGGCATACGTCACAGAATCAGACAAACGGAACGTATGCATCCGGAGCGGCAATTACAGCATCTGTTGCTTCGGCTCTTTACCCCGGCTCAAACGGCGGAACGAGAACTCTGTATGCTGCGTGGAGCCCGTACACATATTATGTCGCTTTCCACGGAAACGGAAATACAGGCGGTTCTACGACGTCGCCGCAGACCTTTGCTTACGGCACAGCGCAGAATCTGAATCCAAACGGTTTCACCCGCGCTTACAATATAAAATATTATGACGGCTCATCAGAGATAACGAGCCTCAGGCAGACTGCGAATGCATCATTTACCGGCTGGTCCAGAGCTTTGGTTTATGATACGGCAGAACATACAGGCACAGGCGATTTCCTTTTCTATTCAACCGGAAACTTTTCGTATGATCCGAGACCGTATTCAAATAACGATGTTTATGTACTCGAGTATGATGCAAAAGGCACGGGTACTTATTCAAACTTTTTCTATGGAGACTATGTAAACGGGTCGCCTGCTTATAGAACGGTAAAGCAGGTAGATGTTTATAAAGACGGTTCTTACGTCCGGACTACTTATGGCGGCGACGGGTATTCAAATCCTATTGCCAATACAAGTTCGGGATATACGCATTATAAAATAGTATGGACGCTTGGCGACGGAGGCGACGGCAGTTATAACAAACACGTATTATGGAGACTCAACAGCGGATCTGTTACCATTAAAAATGTAAGTTTTCGTAAAGAAACAGCAGGATATTATTCGTTCTCCGACGGTCAGTCAGTAAACAATCTAACAAATGTAAACGGAGCTACGATTGATCTGTACGCTAACTGGACCCTTACTTCAAAAACAATACAGAACTATTCAAAAACAGGCTATACATTCAACGGCTGGTATTCGGACAGCGGATTGACTACAACATTCCCGACAGCCGTAGGAAGCACTTTTACCCCGACGGCGGACACCAATATTTATGCAAAATGTACAGCGCATAAATTCACACTGAAATATGATGCAAACGGCGGAACTCAGTCAACGTGTCCCGGTAATCAGACTCTGACATACGATCAGGCTGCTACATTAAGTACAACCCAGCCGACAAGAACAGGATATGACTTCTTAGGATGGGATACAAATAAAAATGCAACAACACCGACATATGCGAAGTCAACGGCAAATCCTCCTGTCGGTGCATCGGTAACAAAAGCAACTGTAAACAGTTGGTATACGGTAAACTCTGCCGGTACCGGAGGACAGGATAAAACGATATATGCGATTTGGTCAGTAAAAAGCTATGCGTTAAATGTATATGCTTACAGCAATTCTGCATCTGCGACAGGCACATTTACCAATACTGATGTTGGCAATAAAGTCGTAATAGGTTCAGGCACGGGTTCGGTGCATGAGTCACAGAACATCAATTATCAGTCAAATGCGCAGATTACAGCTACGGCGGCGGCAGGCTACCTGTTCAAAGGCTGGTTCTCAAATGCGGCCTGCACCACAGCGGCAAGCGTTGCAAGCGGCTCAAACAGCACAAACAGAACCGTAAACACCGCCGCAATGGGTACAAGCGGTCAGAATTATTATGCAAGATTTGAAATTCAGAGCTATAAACATTACGTATATGCAGTATGCGATACGGCAAGCAGTACGTCATATACAAATTCCGCAGCAGGCGGAACGGTAGGCTTTGCAAGCAACAGCCTTGCATCAACAAAAAATGCATCGTACTATTACGGTCAGGCGTTTTCGATTTACGCAAAGCCGGAAACAGGCTACAACTTTGACGGATGGTTTTATAAGACAACTTCGGGGGCTATAACAAGCTCATTCAGCAGCTATACCAGCCCCGGCAAAGGCAGTGAGACTTCCTCAGGCAGCGGAATATATAAGCTGGACGTTGTAACAAGCGCGGCAAGCACAAGAATAAGCGAAGCCCGTTACTACACTGCCAAGTTCTCAATCAAGAGCTATGCACTCACAGCGGCGGCGGCAGGAAATGCGGCAACAGGAGCAACGACAGCAACGAGCACATGGACAAAAGGAGTCGGCGGAACAGCG
>CADAMY010000171.1 GCA_902789095.1 Oscillospiraceae bacterium
GCTTTTTTTTCATATAAATCATTCCCCGAATATTTTATCTATTATATAATATCACACTTTTTCTTTTTGAGCAAGGTCTAAAATAATAATAGATAAAGTCATCAGAAACGCCGCAGAAGCAGGGAACGACACGGACCACGCAACGGGCGTAATTGCCCCTGAATCTGCAAAAACGGATATTTCGCAGTGAAATAAGCTGAAAAGAAAATGCGATATTGCCGCCGCCATAGCCGCATTCAAGCTCCTTACGCTGATAAAGATTCTGTAAGGCAGTCCTGTTTTATTTAAAAACGGTAATACCTGACAATGAACGCACAAGCCGCAGAATCCCGTGACAAACGCCGTAAGCGGCAGAGGGTACGTTTTTACCGCCGCGGCGCATCCCGTAGTGACCTCTGCCAGCATTTTAAGCCATATTTCCGCTTTCTGAGGCATCTCAAACGACAGAACGGCGCTTTCAAAAGCGTTAAAAATAATTATCCAGCCGCAGATATTGATCATGGTTTTTATCGCCGATTCAACAGAAGAAATCAGCGGATTTTTAATATTTTTTTGCCTTGCGTTAAATCCGCTCAAGTTATCGCCGCTGTCAAATGCTCTTGATGCAATTCCCGTTATCAATGAGCTGATGATATTTGAGACAAGAATGATTATGCCCGCCTTCTGACTGCCTGCCATAAAAAATCCGACGGTATTAATTATAAACGCAGGACCGCCGCCGATACAGAAAACGGACATTCTCTGAGCCTGATTACGGCTCAATTCCCCTCTTTCAAGCGCATCAGCGGTCATTTTAAGCCCGACAGGGAAGCCGCCGGTCATGCTCATTATAAAAATGACAAGGGATTTGCCGGGAAGTCTGAAAAGGAATCTGCTGATTTTTTCAAAATATCTTTCCGTTTTTTCGAGCATTCCCGAAAAAGAAATGTATGAAGTTATCACGAGCATCGGGAGCATTGAGGGAATAATCGTCATGGCGCAGACAGAAAGCGAAGCCCTGATTCCCTGCGCCGCCTCCCCTGCCCTGAGAATTATAAAAACGACAAGAAACACGGCTGCACACACTCTGATTATATTTTTCACGGTATTATTCAAAGCCATCACCCATAAAATATATATGGTAATAATATATTTTAATGAAGGTGGTTTTATGAAAAACAAAGCTTCACGAATCAGGGCAATCGCTCAGGAATTTGACCTGCCCGAAGATTTAGGCAAAGACGGATATCACATTGAAATATTCGGTAATACTTTCGTGCTTGACGGGTGCAGAAATATCGTTCAGTATGACGAAGACGCAATACGCCTCAATACCGGCAGAAAGATAATCAGCGTGCTTGGCAGCGGCCTTGTAATAAAAGATTTTTCGTGCTGTCAGGCGACCATCAGCGGGTGTATAGTTTCGGTTGAAATAGGGTGACGATATGCTTTTTGTTTATATTTTAAGATTTATTACAGGTTTTGTTAAATTCAGAGCCGGCGGCGGATTCAGCGAAAGGTTTGTTAATCTGTGCAATCTGAGCGGTATTCCGCTATGGGACATAACTTACGACGGTGACAACGTTTTTGCTTGCACGACGATAGACGGATATAAAAGAATCATTTCCTGCGCCAGAAAAAGCGGAATGACTACAAAATCTTTAAAAAGAGTCGGACTGCCGTTTATCCTTTTCAGATTCCGAAGCCGTTCCGGGCTTGCGATAGGCTTGGCTTTAATGATGCTGACGCTTTCAATTCTGTCCGGCAGAATCTGGATAATTGACGTAACGGGCAACGAAATAGTGCCCGACGAAGAAATAATTGCCGCTGTAAACGACGCCGGAATCCGCATAGGTTCAAAGCGCTCATCGTTCAACGCCGCTCAATGCGCCATTACTGCTGAAAGTGAATTTGATGAAGTGTCAAGGATTTCTATAAACATTAAAGGCTCCGGTGCGCATATAACGGTAAAGGAAAGCCCGCAAAAGCCCGAAATAACCGATGACAGCGGATACTACAACGTGGTTTCTGCCGCAGATTCACAGCTCGTTATACTTGAAACGTACAGCGGAACCGCTCAGGCGAAGCTTTTTAATCCTGTTCTTAAAGGTCAGACGCTTATCAGCGGAATAAACAGCAATAAAGACGAATCGGTTTCCTACGTTCACGCCCACGGATACGCAGTAGGCAGAACGGAAAAAGAAATAGCCTCCGGCACCGATATACATACTAAAGCTTATGACATAAAAACAATTAAAAAGGTTTATTCACTTTTCTTTCTCGGCAAAAAAATAACTCTCGGCAGATCGCCTGAGAGTTATGATTATGAGTTTGAAAGTGAAAAATATTTAAGTTTAAAATCAAAGCGTATGCCGTTCGGCATATTCTGCACCGAATATTCAACGGTTGAAGAGAGTGATGCCGAGCTTTCGGAAAACACGGCAAGGCTTATGAGTATAGAAAGCTTTGCAAATCAGGGAGCGGAATACACAGCCCCAAGACAGATAATAAGTATTGAAACTAACGAAGAAAAAAATGCGTCATCACTCGGCATCAAAGGAAAATTTATTTGTTTTGAAAACATCGGCAAAGAACAGCCGTTTGAAGTAACAGAGACGGAGTAGAAGCAAAAATCCCATGAAAAAACGTTAGATTTATTACATTTTCATCTCATAGACATAGCAATATCAAAAGCATTGAAACCACAGCTTGTTATTGCCAAACGCCTCATACTGTAAACGACCGCCCATATAATAGTAGTTATGCACTACGCCGTTGACGGCTTTTGAAGTTCTGTAACCGTCACAGTCATAGGTATAGCTCGCTGTTACTCCGTTTCCGCTCAGGGAAGCAAGCTGTCTGCCGTTTTGCCACGAAAGAGCAAACATTGGTATGGCAGCAGATTTCCGTTTTTCTGTAATCAGAATTAAAAGGAACGATTGGTTTTGAACAAATCATATAATTTAGTACCATTAACTCAAGATAAATATAATTAATCCCTTGTATTACCATTTAATACTGAATATCTTTATAGTATTTTGATTCCTTAAGACGTTTCTTTTCAAACAAATCATAATCTTCTTTGGTATAACCATCAAACAAAAAATATGATTTCACATCATTATAAGGTAGATTTTCACCCATAGCGCATTCAATATCAATATAACATTTTATAAGATTATTTACGGCTACAGCAGAATATTCGGGCTCACTTTCAGAGTCGTTCAAAACTTCATCAATGCATGTCCAAAGATATTCTTCCATGAATCTGAATATGTATTTTAACTTGTTTGTATCAATTCCCATAATAATTGTCTCCTTAGTTTAAAAAGGTTTTTAATCCATCCGTAACCATTGCCATGCTTCCTAAGATTAAACCATCATCGTATATACCAATACCCATAATATCATCAACAACTAAAACACCTGTTACAAAAGAACCAACAAAAATTGCAAATATAGCGCCTGAATAATATTCGTTTTGAAAATGTTCTCGATATCCTCCGTCAGGATAAGCATGACTATGACCCCCTCCTGGAAACTGAACAACCCATCCTGGATCGCCGTGCATTTTTGGATCCCAAACCCAAACGCCACCATTTTTACAGACGTAACATTGCCCCACGCGTCATAATCGTACTTACAGACAAGGGATGTATCGGAATACAGCGAAACTACATCTCCGCGCCAGTTGCAGACATAGTAATAATATGTGACTGCTGTGCCGTCGTCATAGCGCACTCCGGCAGGGAGTCCGTCTGCATCATAGAGGAACCACAGCTTGTTATTGCCAAACTGCTCATACTGCAGGCGGCCACCCATATAAATACTATTTGTGGAGAACACCAATGACCGTTTTTAACTAACATTTTTTTATTTATATGCAACTTTAATTATTTAATAATAAATATCTTTTAATACAAGTATCATTTGCATTATTAAAAAGAAATAAATAATTATATTACTTCAAAATATTTGATATTATTGGATTTAAGAAATGTAATATCATCATCGGTTGCATTGGTGAAAAATGCTATTTTTTCATGCGAAATTGTCCCAAACCACAATTCCTCTTTACGATAGCAGCATAGATCTTCAGGAAGATTGTTTTCCGCTGGTAAAAAAAGATTTGGTAAATTCAATAAAACATTTCGACTTTTTTTATTGCATCGACAAACAACCATAATTTGATGTTTTAATTTTCCGGAAAAGTCAGTCAACCATTCATTTCGATCAAAAATATATTTGTCGGCAAAGGAATAAAAACATTCGCAATAGTCAAAAACGGGCGGATCTTGAGAATAGGGTTTTTGTATGATGGGAATTATAGAAAATGTGTCGGAAGATTTAACAATATAATTAACAATTATTTTTTCTTTTTCAACTATATCATCATAATTGATTTTTATTTTCTTAAACATAGAATATGTGTCCATAGCCATCTATCCTTTTTCCATTTTTACCTGTTGCATGAATATGTGTCCATAGCCATCTATCCTTTTTCCATTTTTACCTGTTGCATGATAATGACGCCAATAACCTATTCCACCATGCGCAGCATCTCGAATGGGTCTGCCCCCTCCAATCGCATTGGCCAACTTATAAGCATTGTTTTTTGAATCAGCAAAAACATTGCCTCCGGCACGCACATATGACATTGCCCTTGAAAAAGATAATGATGTTGTTGGAATATAAGTAAGAATTATATTGTAATCTTATGGAAAATCTTTTTGCCTTTTTTGATTATAACAGGCTCGTTTTCAAGTGATGAGCGGCTGATGGTCTGCATAGTATCGGTAACTTTTGCATCGTCAACGCTTACTCCGCCCTGCTGAATAAGTCTTCTTGCTTCGCCTTTGGATTTCGCAATACCTGCCTTGACCATTGCGTCAACAACGGTAATTGCTCCGTCTGTAAAATCAGCGTCTTCAAGCGCGGTCGTAGGCATATGCTCGGAATCGGAATTTGCGCCGAACAGAGCTTTTGCGGCTGACTGCGCTTTCTGAGCTTCTTCTTCACCGTGAACGAGCTTTGTTACTTCATAGGCGAGAACTTCTTTAGCTTTGTTTATCTCGCTGCCTTCAAGCTTTTCGTACTGCCTTACCTCGTCCATCGGGATGAACGTGAGCATCTTCATGCAGGTTATAACGTCGGCGTCGGCAATATTGCGCCAATACTGATAAAACTCGTAAGGCGTCGTCTTTTCCGGGTCGAGCCAGACTGCTCCTTTTTCGGTTTTACCCATCTTTTTGCCCTCGGAAGTAAGCAGAAGGTTAAACGTAAGACCGTAAACCTCTTTGCTGTCACAGCGTCTGCAAAGCTCAACGCCGCCGATTATATTGCTCCACTGGTCATCGCCGCCGAGCTCCATACGGCAGTCATACTTACGGTTAAGAAGTAAAAAGTCGTAGCTCTGCATAAGCATATAGTTGAGCTCAAAGAATGAAAGTCCTCTTTCAAGGCGCTGTTTGTAGCATTCAGCGGCAAGCATACGGTTAACTGAAAAATGCACGCCGATTTCACGCAGGAACTCAATATAATTAAGGTCAAGCAGCCAGTCGGCGTTATTTGCCATAATCGCTTTGCCGTCTGAAAAATCTATAAGATGCGACATCTGCTTGCGGAAACATTCAATATTATGCTCAATAGTTTCTCTTGAAAGCATTTTGCGCATATCTGTTTTGCCCGACGGGTCGCCGATCATTCCCGTGCCGCCGCCGAAAAGGACGATCGGAGTATGACCTGCACGCTGCATATGAGCCATTACCATTACGGACACGAAATGGCCTACGTGCAGACTGTCGGCAGTCGGGTCGAAGCCTATATAAAACTTGATCTTTTCTTTTCCTAAAATTTCACGGATTTTTTCACTGTCGGTCGCCTGAGCGATAAGCCCTCTGTCAACAAGTGAATCATAAATATTTTCCATCGATCTGCTCCTAACAAAATGTATTTTTATTATAATATCACTATAAAAAAATATTGTCAACATTTTAAAAAGGGATTTAATTCAATCAAAATTCAAATTATACTTTACAATAATCTTAAAATGATATACAATAATGTGAAAGCAAAAATAAGAGGTGTTAAAATGACTGATAAAGAAAAATACATATCCCCGTTTTCAACGAGATACGCAAGCCCCGAAATGCAGGAAACTTTTTCGGAAAGCTTTAAATTCAAAACCTGGCGCAGACTCTGGATAGCCCTTGCAAAAGCTGAAAAAGCGCTCGGACTCGATATTACGGACGAGCAGATCGAAGAACTTGAGGCTCACGCAGAAGACATAAATTTTGAAGTCGCTCAGGAACGTGAAAAAATCGTTCGTCACGACGTAATGAGCCACGTTTACGCTTACGGTCAGCAATGCCCGAAAGCAGAGGCTATAATCCACCTCGGCGCTACGAGCTGCTACGTAGGCGACAACACCGACGTTATAATCATTCGCAAGGCGTCAGAAATCGTTCTTAAAAAAGCGGCTCAGGTCGTAAAGAATCTTGCCGAATTTGCGGATAAATATAAAGCTCTCCCCTGCCTTGCATATACTCATCTTCAGCCCGCTCAGCTTACAACGGTCGGCAAAAGAGCAACGCTTTGGATGTATGAGCTGATTCAGGATATTGAAGAGCTTGAACACAGACTTGACAAGCTCCTGCTTCTCGGCTCAAAAGGCACGACCGGCACTCAGGCAAGCTTTATGGAGCTTTTCGGCGGCGATGAAGAAAAAATCAAAAAGATGGAAGAAATGATTGCCGCTGATATGGGCTTCAAGGGATG
>CADAMY010000172.1:0-1661 GCA_902789095.1 Oscillospiraceae bacterium
CGGAACGATAAGAGTTTAAACAAAAATCAACCCGTTCGGCGAAAAGGATTTTTTTATCCGATTTCGGCTAATCTATTGACAAAATTACACAAAAAGTATATAAATTATTTGTATATTCGGGATATTTGTTATTGACAAGCATTGTAAACTGTGATAATATGTTATCACATTAGTACGCTAAAGTGAGGATTGCTATGGGTAACTGGCATAACGAATCGACAGACGGGCTTTGCGAAGCTCTGCTGTCGCTTAAAAATAAAGACGAATGTTACGCTTTTCTTGAAGATTTATGCACGGTGAAAGAGATTCTTGAAATGTCGCAGAGGCTCTCGGATAAGCAACGCCTACGAATACGGCAGCGGCGGCTATAAAAACGTAATTGACGCTTGCGGAGGGGAACAGAATGATTGACGAAAGATTACTCAAGAACGAGGAGAGGGCTGTATTCAACCTCCGTTCGCTTTACAGAAAGTACGGTTATATGCCGTACAGAATGAGCAAATTTGAAGAATACGAGCTGTATATAAGAAACAAGGATTTTCTTGTAAGCGACAGGATAATCACTTTTAACGATACCAACGGCAAACTCCTTGCCCTGAAGCCCGACGTCACGCTTTCGATAATCAGAAGCGGCGAGGATATTCCCGGCACGAAGCAGAAGGTTTATTATAACGAAAATGTTTACAGAGTATCCGAGAGCACTCACAGATTCAAGGAAATTATGCAGGCAGGTCTTGAGTGCATAGGCGACATTGATATTTATGACGTTTATGAAGTCATCAGCCTTGCGGCAAAAAGTCTTGCTGTGATTTCCGATAATTTTGTTGTTGAAATTTCGCATCTCGGATTGATTTCATCTGCGCTTGAAAAAATCTGCCCGGACAAATTATTCTGTGAAAACGCCATTAAGTTTATTTCAGAAAAAAATTCGCACGACTTAAAAAAGCTATGCGATGAATACTCGGTTTCCGAATCAGACGCACAAAAGCTTATCTCGTTCGTCACGGCATACGGCGAGAGGAATAAAGTTATCGCTGAGCTTTCCGCCCTATTTGACGGAAAAGAGCTTGACGAAATGAAAGAGCTTTGCGCTATGCTCGATAACGACGAATTCAGCGGCAGAATCAGAATAGACTTCTCAGTAGTGAACGATATGCGGTACTACAACGGATTCGTTTTCAAAGGATTTCTTGACGGAGTCTGCGACGGCGTGCTCGCAGGCGGCCAGTACGACAAAATGATGCAAAGAATGGGCAGAAAATCAGGCGCTATCGGTTTTGCGATTTATCTTGACCTGCTCGAACAGCTTGAGACGGCTAACGATCTTAACAAAGTCGACGTTCTTCTTGTTTATAATGACGGTGTGAAAGCTTCATCGGTTTCAGCAAAAGTCAAGGAAATAATCGACAGCGGCAGAACTGTCAGCGTTCAAAAGTCCGTACCCGACAGACTCAGGTACAAAGAAATTATTGATATGACAAAGGAGGGTGACTGATGCTCAATATTGCGCTGCCCAAAGGCAGACTCGGCGAAAAGGTTTATGCGATGTTTGAAGCCGCAGGATATGAATGCGATTCGATAAAAGAAAACAGCCGCAAGCTGATTTTTGAAAACGAAGAAAAGCAGGTAAGATATTTCTGGGTAAAGCCCTCCGACGTTTC
>CADAMY010000172.1:1674-6123 GCA_902789095.1 Oscillospiraceae bacterium
GTCGCAGCTCCGAAAAGCTTTTATGACGACGGAGCGAAAACTCTCAGAGTTGCCACAAAATTTACAAATATAGCTTCAAATTATTATTCCTCTCTCGGCAGGGATATTGATATAATAAAGCTCAACGGCTCTATTGAGATTGCGCCGATACTCGGTCTTTCAGACGTTATAGTCGATATAGTTGAAACAGGCACGACGCTTAAAGAAAACGATCTTGAAGTCAAGGCGGAGATCCTTCCGATAAGCGCAAGATTCATTGCAAACAAAGCCTCCTTCAAATTCAAGGGTGAGCAGATAGAAAAAATAGTCAGCAGCATTAAGGAGCAAATAGTTTATGATTAAAATATACAAATACGGCGAAGTTGCGAACAGCGAAATTTTTGCAAGAGAAAATATTGCTTCAAACGTTGAAGGCGTTGTAGCTGAAATAATCGCCGACGTTATAAAAAACGGCGACAGCGCGCTTTTTAGTTATGCGCTGAAATTCGATAAAGCAAAGCTTGATTCTCTGGAAGTTACTCAGGCGGAAATCGACGAAGCTTTCTGCATAGTTGAGCCTGAATTTATTGAAATTCTTAAAGAAGCGGCTCAGAATATAAGAGAATTCCATTCGCATCAGGTGCGTTCGAGCTTTGTTATCAATAACAAAAACGGAGTTGTAACCGGGCAGAAAATAATGCCCGTTGAAAAAGTCGGACTTTACGTTCCCGGCGGTACGGCGGCTTATCCCTCGACCGTACTGATGGACAGTATCCCTGCAAAAATCGCAGGATGCAGCGAAATAGTTATGGTTACTCCCCCGTCAGCCGACGGTAAAGTTAATCCCGTAATCCTCGCTGCCGCCAAAATCGCAGGAGTTGACCGTATATTCAAAGTCGGCGGAGCTCAGGCTGTTGCCGCTCTCGCTTACGGAACGAAGACTATTCCGGCAGTTGATAAAATCGTAGGCCCCGGCAACGCATACGTCGCAGAAGCAAAAAAGCAGGTTTTCGGCAAAGTTTCAATAGATATGATTGCCGGCCCCAGCGAGATTCTCGTGGTCGCAGACTCGACCTGCAATCCCCGCTTTGTTGCGGCTGATCTGCTTTCCCAGGCGGAGCACGACAAAATGGCAAGCGCCGTTCTTGTGACCGACAGTCAGGACTTTGCTCTGAAAGTCTCCGACGAGCTTGAAATGCAGATCCCCCTGCTCCCGAGAGCCGAGATCGCAAGAGCATCCATAGACAACAACGGCAAGATAATCGTAGCTGAGAATAATCTTCTGCTTGCGATTGATATTGCAAACGAAATCGCTCCCGAGCATCTTGAACTGTGCGTTGACAATCCTTTTGATTATCTTGATAAAATCAAGCACGCAGGCAGTATCTTCATGGGCAAGAACTGCCCCGAAGCGCTCGGCGATTACTTTGCAGGCCCGAATCACACCCTGCCCACGAGCGGAACTGCAAGATTTTCTTCTCCTCTTTCAGTTGACGATTTTGTAAAGAAATCACAATTCACTTATTACTCGGCAGAAGCTCTTGAAGCCGTTGCCGATAAAATTGCTTACTTTGCGCATAAGGAGGGACTTGACGCACACGCAAAGAGCGCTGTTGTGCGTTTTGAAAAGAAATGAGCAGATTTTTTACCGAAAAATATTCTTCACTTATACCGTACACACCCGGCGAACAGCCGCAGGATATGCAGTACGTCAAGCTCAACACCAACGAATCGCCTTATCTTCCGTCGCAGGGAGTAAGCGAGGCGGTTGAGAAAGAGAGCAGGCGTCTTCAGCTTTATTCCGACCCCGAATGTGTTCTTCTACGCAAAAAAATGGCTGAGGTTTTCGGTGTTGACTTTAATCAAATACTTATGACAAACGGTTCTGACGAAATTTTAAACTTTGCGTTCATGGCTTTTGCCGATGAAAAAAGACCGCTTGCCTTTGCCGACATCACTTACGGATTCTATCCCGTGTTTGCTCAGCTCAATCACATTCCGTATACGGAAATCCCTTTGAAAGACGATTTCACCATTGATATAAACGACTATATCGGAATAAATAAAAATATAGTTATCGCAAATCCGAATGCGCCGACGGGGATATGCCTTGAAATCAGCGACATTGAAAAAATCGTTGAAAGCAACCCCGACAACGTAGTTATAATCGATGAAGCGTATATCGACTTCGGCGGCGAGAGCGCAATTCCTCTTATAAATAAATATGATAATCTTATCGTCACAGGCACGTTTTCAAAGTCCCGCTCAATGGCGGGCGCAAGGCTCGGCTTCGGTATAGCGAACGAAAAGCTTATTGCCGATATGAACACGGTCAAATACTCGACCAATCCTTATAACGTTAACCGAATGACGAGCGCCGCAGGTATCGCCGCGCTTGAAGATAACGATTATTATATGGATAACTGCAAAAAAATACAGCAGACAAGAGAATGGACTGTCGAGCAGCTTAAAAGTCTCGGATTTGAAGTCCTTGAATCAAAAGCAAATTTCGTATTTGCAAAGAATGAGAGAATAAGCGGCGAAAAGCTTTATACCGAGCTTAAAAAGAACGGCGTTCTTATCAGGCATTTTACAAAAGAAAAAATATGCGAATACAACCGCATCACAATAGGCACACCGGAGCAGATGAAAATATTAATTGATACGATTAAAAAAGTGATGAATTGATGTTGTCCGTCGGACAGATGTACGGGAGATTATTATGCAATGTCGTAAACCTACAAGATTACCGGATTATGATTATAATCAGAATGGTTATTATTTCATCACAATCTGCACCAAAGATATGCAGTGTTTGCTTTCTTCTGTTGTAGGGGTCGACGACCCCTACAAATCAAATTTCAAAATTTGTTGCCGCATTTAAAAGATTTACAAATAAAGAAGCAGGTATAAATCTTTGGCAGCGCAGTTTTTATGACCATATAATCCGCAACGAAAAGGATTTGATAAATCATATCCGATATATTAAGGAAAACCCGAAAAAATGGCTGATTGGAAAAGACAAATACTATGCTTGATATCACAGCAAAGTTTTTTAATTTTTATATTAATATTATATGAAGGAGTTTTATTATGAGAAGCTCACGAATCAAAAGAACTACCGCCGAAACGGACATCACGCTTGAAATAAACCTTGACGGCAGCGGAAAATCAAATATCAAAACAGGCTGCGGATTCCTTGACCACATGCTCACTCTCTTTGCCCGTCACGCAAGGTTTGACCTTGACGTTGAATGCAAGGGCGACACTTACGTTGACTATCACCACACGGTCGAGGACATAGGCATCTGCCTTGGCAAAGCATTCTGCGAAGCTCTCGGCGACAAAAAAGGAATCGTTCGCTACGGCAATACTCTTCTTCCGATGGATGAATCGCTTATTCTGAGCGCCGTTGATATTTCGGGCAGAGGCGGACTTTATTATTCGCTCCAGATCCCGACCGAAAAAGTCGGCGATTTTGATACTCAGCTTTGCGAGGAATTTTTCACGGCTTTTGCCTGCAACGCCGGCGTAACGCTTCACTTAAAACAGCTCGACGGCAGAAATTCGCATCACATTATCGAAGGCGCATTCAAATCGGCGGCAAGAAGTCTGAGAACTGCCGTGAGCATCGACAAGGATTTCAGCGACGAGATTCCGTCAACAAAGGGGCTGCTCGGATGATAGCTGTAATAGACTACGGAGTAGGCAACCTTTTTTCGCTGAGCTCTTCGCTTAAAAGCATCGGCGCTGACGTTAAAGTCACGTCAGATATTAACGAAGTCAAAAAAGCCGACAAAATAATATTGCCCGGCGTCGGCGCATTTGCTGACGCTGCGGCGAAGCTCAGAGCCGGCGGTATGGACGCCGTGCTTAAGGAAGAAGCCGAAAAGGGCAAAGATATAATGGGAATCTGCCTTGGTATGCAGATGCTTTTTGAAAAAAGCTATGAATACGGCGAATACGACGGACTCGGTCTGCTCAAGGGCAAGGTTGTCGCTATGGAGGGCAGGATACCCGAAAATCTTAAAATACCCCACATTGGCTGGAACGCTCTGCACTTTACAAAACAGAGCGGATTATTCAGATACATAAAAGAAAACGACTGCGTATATTTTGTTCACTCATATTTTGCCGACGAATGCCGGGAGAGCGTGATTGCCACGGCGGAATACGGCATTGAGCTTACCGCCGCAGTCGAATATAAAAACGTAAAGGGCTGTCAGTTCCACCCTGAAAAAAGCGGAAAAGTCGGTCTTTCAATTCTAAAGGCATTCTGCGAGGGGGACTGACGATGATTATTTTTCCTGCGATAGATTTATACGATAAAAAAGCCGTTCGTCTTCTCAAAGGCGATTATAACAATATGACGGTTTACAGCGACAACCCGATCGAAATTGCCCGTGATTTTGAGCGTCAGGGCGCAAAACACATCCACATGGTCGACCTTGAAGGCGCAAAAGACGGCAC
>CADAMY010000173.1 GCA_902789095.1 Oscillospiraceae bacterium
GTTCTGCCGTTTCCGCCGCCCGAAAGTCCCGCCGTTGAAACGGAATGATGCGGCGCTCTGAAAGGCCGCTCAGTTATGAGTGAAACTCCGTCGGGCAGCGAGCCTGTAACTGAATATATTTTGGTAGTTTCAAGACTTTCTTCAAACGTCATTGACGGCAGGATTGAAGGAAGTCTTTTTGCAAGCATACTTTTGCCGGAGCCGGGCGCTCCTATCATAATAACGTTATGACCGCCTGCCGCCGCAACTTCCAAAGCCCGTCTTGCTTCAAACTGACCTTTTACATCGGCAAAATCCGCATTAAAAGAAAACATCGAGGAATTTTTTATCGGAACGGCGGGAGCTATCGTTTCATTTCCGCTCAGGTGGTCAAGCACCTGAAAAACGTTGTCGGCAGGCAGAACGTCTATCCCCTTGACTACTGCGCCCTCCAAAGCGTTTTCACGAGGCACGAACACGCCGCTTACTCCCGCTTCCCTCGCTTTTATTACCATCGGCAGAACGCCGTTTACTTTTCTTATCTCGCCGTTGAGTGCAAGCTCTCCCAAAAAAGCATAACTGTCTGTCGCATACTTTATCTGTTCAAAAGATTTCAGGATTCCGACAAAAATTGCAAGGTCGTAAATCGGTCCTTCTTTTCTTGTGTCGGCAGGAGCAAGATTTACGGTTATGCGGCTTACGGGGAATTTGAATCCGCAGTTTTTGACCGCCGAACGTACCCTGTCCTTAGCTTCGCTAACGGATTTATCTGGCAGACCGACTATTTCAAAAGCCGGCAGACCGCCGGAAATATCTGTTTCAACATCAACCGTATAGGCTTCCATACCGAAAAGTCCCATGCTTTTAACCTTGGCAAACATTTATTTTTCCCCTTTGATAAACGTAATTGACTCTTTTTAATATTAAACCAAATTATTGTCGTTTTTTCAAGTATTTGACTTTAATTATTAAAATAAATATGTTATAATACAGAATAATATCTTGATAAACAGTAGGAAATAATTATGGAAGATTACAAAAGAAAACAAAAAACCTCGGTTTTACTCAAACGGTTTCTGCCGTACTACAAAAGATATATCGGATGGCTTGTGTTTGACCTTTTCTGCGCAGGATTCACGGTAATCAGCGAGCTTGCTCTGCCGATCATAGCAAGGCACATCACAAGCGTCGGTCTTGAAACGCCCGAGCTGCTCACACTTCAGTACATCGGCAAGATAGCAGGGCTTTATCTGCTGCTGAGAATACTTGACTGCGCCGCAAACTACTACATGGCGGCAGGCGGCCATATAATGGGCACACACATGGAAACAGATATGAGGACCGACCTTTTCAATCACCTTCAGACGCTGTCGTTTACATATTATGACAATACAAAAATCGGCCAGCTCATGTCAAGAATAACTTCCGACCTTTTCGACATAGCTGAGTTTGCCCATCACTGCCCTGAGGAATACTTCGTAGCGTCGCTCAAATTCATCGGCAGTTTTATCTACCTTGCAAGGATAAATCTCAAGCTCACTCTTGCAATGTTCATACTCGTTCCGCTGATGACGATTTTTGTCAAAAAATTCCGTACGCAGATGCGTGACGCTTCCAAAAAACAAAGATTTCAGCTCGGTGAAATCAACGCAGACGTTGAAGATACTCTGCTCGGCATAAGAGTTGTAAAATCCTTTGCAAACGAAGAGACGGAAAAAGAAAAATTCAAAAAGAGCAACTCTCTTTTCTTTGAAGCAAAGCGCAAAATGTATTACGCAATGGCGAGCTTTCACACGACTATCAGATTCTTTGACGGACTGATGTATATTCTCGTAGTATGTCTCGGCGCAATATTCATTATGCGAAAAGAAATTGAGCCTGCCGACCTTACGGCTTTTCTGCTCATGGTTTCAACTCTATTAGGCAGTATCCGTCAGATAGTTCAGTTCAGCGAGCAGTTCCAGAGAGGTATGACGGGCGTTGAGCGTTTCACCGAAATTATGGAGATTCAGGGCGAGGACGCAGACGAAACAGGCACGCTGGAAATGGAAAACGTAAAGGGCGATATTGAATTTAAAAACGTAACTTTTTCATATTCCGACGAGAGCAGCGAAGTCCTGCACGGCGTAAACATACAGATAAAAGAGGGGCAGAACGTAGCAATAGTTGGTCCTTCCGGCGGCGGCAAAACCACTATCTGCAACCTCATACCGAGATTCTATAAAATAAGCGAAGGCGACATCACGATAGACGGAACGGATATTAAAGAATTCACCCTCGCTTCATTGAGAAACAATATCGGAGTAGTTCAGCAGGACGTTTATCTTTTCTCAGGCTCGATCAGGCAGAATATAGCCTACGGCAAGCAGAACGCCACAGAAGAAGAAATAATCGAAGCCGCAAAAAAAGCCGGAGCCCACGACTTTATCATGGAGCTTTCCGACGGATACGATACATATATCGGTGAACGCGGAATCAAGCTTTCCGGCGGGCAGAAACAGAGAATTTCAATCGCAAGAGTATTCCTTAAAAATCCGCCCATCCTCATTCTTGACGAAGCGACGAGCGCACTTGACAACGAGAGTGAGCGCCTGATTCAGCACTCACTTGAGGAGCTTTCAAAAGGCAGAACGACTTTAACTATCGCCCACAGGTTGACAACTATTAAAAATGCGGATAAAATATTGGTGTTGACTAAAGACGGCATTGAAGAACAGGGCACTCACAAAGAGCTTATCGCCAAAGGCGGAATGTATTCCAAAATGTACGAGATGTACAGTAATTAAAGGATTAACTGAAATGAAATTTATAAGAGAATTCTTCGTCAATCACGGTTTGTTTCCATGGGATGAACTGGGAATGATGAGTTTGGCAGAATCAATCGGTATAGGCGCCATGGTTCTTTTGTTCAATTTGTTCTTTTGTGTTATTGTAGGGAGTTCATGTTATTTCTGCATAACAGAAATAGGCTATACACAAAGTAAAAGGATGAAGCAGAAAAGAAAAAACAAGATATTAAAATCGATACCTTTAAAAGAAAAAATACTGATGGCAGAGGTATTTAATAAAGCGCCAAGCAAAACTTTTTATATGTTTCTGCATCTGATTTTTTACTATATTGATTGGCTGATAACTTTAACGTGTATCGTTTCATACTTTTGTATTATTCATTCCAGAGGTGCGGGATGGAGCTTGAATTTAGCCTGCGCAGGTGTTTACTACTGTATCTTTCACGGACTTCTGACGCTTATTCCTGATATAATTTTTATAAAATACGACAGAGACAAATCTATATTCGGCAGCATAGGAAAGAAGAAAAAGAAATAATCAACTGTTTTTCAAAGATAGAATTTAACAGTTTAAAATATTTTTTCAAAATATAAAAAATCATTATGTAAAAACGCACCTTCAATTCTTTCTCAGGAGCTCGCAAAAGTATGAAAAGCTTTTTATTGCTCGCCTTGGTTTATGTTTCTTCCAGGCATAGTTGGGTTAACATACCTACGCCGTGGGCATTGATCATCACTTTCATTTTAACATGGCTGATATTTTTAGATTTGTTTGACTTTTACTGCAAAAACAAAGGAAAATGGACTCACAGAATGGTGCGTAAATATGAAAAATTACCGCTGATCAAGCGAGCTGCCATGATACCTGTTTTAAAAACAGAACTCTTCAAGCAATGTGAATATCAAACAGCAGCAAAATCAATAATAATTGCGTGCTATGTTTATCAGATAATTTCATTGTCTATTATTGTTTATGAATTTTTTGTCGGTACTTCAACAAAGCTTTTAGAATCTGCTGATTTAATCAGCAACGTATATTTTATAGTATCATTTGCTTTTGCGATTCCGGTTTTCGGATATTTGATCCGCATCAAAAAAACACAAATAGATGTTTAATCAAGCAGGAGACAAAAATCCATGAAGCGTAATTATAATAAAAACAAATACAGGATCCCGTCAAAAGACAAACCGGTTTACGCTTTTATAGCAGTCTGTGATATTATTTCGTTTATAATAAACCTCAGTATAATTGAAATAATCAGTTTATTACACGGCAAACCAACAATGAAAGAGTTTTTATTTGTTTCGTTGTTTTCTATTGCTTTTATTGTCATTTTTCTGATTGATAACAGACCGGGGCAAAGAACTATTGTTGTTCCGATTCTTTTCACGGCAGAGTTAATCGGAGGCAGTATTGCCATGATAAAAGTCGGATGGGATTTTATAATATGGGCGCTGCCAATTGAATTATGTTTTATTATTGTTTCATCTGTTTTTTTTAATAAATACAGTTATAAGCTTGATTTTATAATAAGAAAGATTAAAGAAAACCGGAAAAAATAAATCAAAATCTGCAAAACCTATTTAATGGAG
>CADAMY010000174.1 GCA_902789095.1 Oscillospiraceae bacterium
AACTCCTTTTGATACTTTGTTTTTGTCGTTATTAACATCATATCATATTTGAGTTGAATTTCTACTTTTATTTGTTACCTATCAATTGTACCATAACATATTGAAAAAATCGACTCATCAAATCTGCTTGACAACGTAACAATGGTAAGCCAGAGCACATACCTCTTTGATGAAACGATTGAGGATAATCTGCTTATAGCAAAGCCAGACGCAACGAAGCAGGAAATTGAAGAAGCCTGCAGAAAAGCGTCTGTGCACGATTTTATTCTTTCGCTCCCTGAAGGGTATAAAACGAGAGTCGGTCAGCTCGGCGACAGTCTTTCAACAGGTGAAAAACAAAGGATCGGGCTTGCAAGAGCCTTCTTAAAGGGTAGTCCGCTCATATTGCTTGACGAGCCGACGAGCAATGTTGACAGCATAAACGAGGGAATCATTCTCAAAGCCCTTGCCGGGCAAAAGAGCGATAAATGCATAATACTTGTCTCGCACCGTGAATCCACCATGGCTATTGCGGACAGAGTTTATAAATTTGAAAACGGAAGTATGAAAGAGGTCAGGTAAATGGAAAATAAAAAGCTTTTTCAGAAGTATAAAGTTAAAGATATTGTATTTCTTGCAATCGTTTCGGCAGTCACGCTTGTAACAAGCGCCGTTATGCCGCTTGTGGCGCACGTGCCGATATTCGGAATAATTCAGATCGTGCTCGGTATTCAGTTTTCAATGTTTCCTGCAATCGGTCTTATGAAAGTTAGAAAGCCCGGGTCGCTTCTTTTTATTGCAGTATTCAGCGGTATAGTGCTTGTTTTTATGAATCAGATCATGTTCTTCTGCCTTGCGCTTTGCGCAATTTTAGCAGAAGCCGTAACCCTCATAATCTTTAAAAGTTATGAAAAAGATGCTGCGTGCTTTATGGCAGGCGCGCTGTATCTGCCGCTGTCGCTTCCGTTTTTGTATGTGTGGTACAAAATCGTCGGCGGAACAGATACCGTGGCGTCTTATGCAAACGAAAAGCCGCTGCTGGCAGTTATAATGTCACTCGCAGTTATTGCGCTGTGCTCTCTCGGCTCATTCCTCGGCGTAAAGATTTCAAAAGAGCTTGAAAAATCGGGAGCTTTAAAGAAATGACGGCAAAAGAAAAATCAAGCATTTATCCGATTTTCGGGGTCGGATTATCGCTGTTTATAGTTCTATTCGGACTCATTACGGCAAAGCAGGTAAGCAGTCTGTATTTTCTCGGCGGGACGTATTTGATACTGCTGGTCACAGGCTTTCATAAAGCCTGTTTCAGAATAATAATTCCCGTACTGATTGTCTCGTCGGTTTTCGGCGTGCTGACGTATCTGATCAATCAAAGCGTGCCGTCTGCTGTGTCGATAGTGAGCAGACTTCTTGCAATCGGTATTGCGGTAATACCGGGTATGAGTATCAGACCTATTGACCTGACACGCAATATGAATCAGATAAACATTCCGCGCTCAGTTACGCTCGGTATGCTTATTGCGCTGAATTTCACACCGCTTTTATCACGGGAAATCCGTCAGATAAGAGAAACGATGAAAACAAGGGGAGCGGGCAGCGTTATAAATTTTAAAATCCTTTACCGAGCGTTTCTGATACCTCTTGTTATGCGGCTTGTAAATATATCCGATACGCTGTCTTTAAGCGTTGAAACGAGAGGCTTCACGCTTTCAGGCAAAGATTATTCCGTTTACAAAACCGTGAAGCCGAGTGTGAAGGATTTTATTATATTGCTTGCGGTAGTCATCTGCGCAGTAACGGCGGTGATATTATGAAAAAAGCAGTTGAATTTAAAAACGTATCATTTTGCTACAATAATTCACCGCAGGTTTTAAGTGACGTTAGCTTCACTCTCAATTACGGCGAAATCACTCTTCTCACAGGCGAATCGGGGCAGGGTAAAAGTACGGTGCTTTCTGTAATTGCAGGCATTATTCCGAACGTTGCGCCGGGTGAGATTTCGGGCGAAATCCTGATAAACGGCGAATCGATTTCAGGCAAGCCGCTGAGCGAAACCTGCCGAGAGGCTGGCGTTGTGCTTCAGAATGCTGACTCGCAGATAATTCATAATACCGTTGAGGATGAAAGTGCATTCGGATGTGAGAATTTCGGATTTCCGCAGGATAGAATATCACGGTGTATCGAGGTCGCCTGCAATAAAACAGGGCTTGAAAAAAATATGGCGACCCGTACTCTTTCAGGCGGGCAGAAGCAAAAGCTTATAACCGCTTCAGCGCTTGCAACGGAGCAGAAAATACTCATTTTTGACGAGCCGCTTGCAAACCTTGATGTGAAATTCACTTTACAGCTTATGCGGCTTCTGCGCCGGCTTGCGGACGAAGGTTACTGCATATTGATTATTGAACACAGAACGGATATGATCGCAGATTTTGCAGACAGATTTCTGACGATCCGTAACGGTAAAATAACGGAATCTGAAAAGAGAGAGGTTGTTTCAAACAGCACGAAGCAGATACCGGACACGTCTGTATATTCCGCTCAGAAAGAGATTCTGCTGAAACTCAAAAACGTAAACTTTACGGTTAAAAAGAAAGAAATACTAAAAGACGTCAGCCTTGAAGTTTATAAAGGCGAACGGCTGCTGATACTCGGCGAAAACGGATGCGGCAAAACAACGCTTATGCGCATTCTTGCAAAGCTGTATAAGCCGACAGGAGGTGAATATATTCAGAATATTCTGCCTTCAGAGCGGCGAAATAAAGGCAGTAAAAAATGGTTCGGCAAGGTCGGCGTAGTTTATCAGAATCCGAATTATCAGCTTTTTATGCCGAGCGTGAAGCAGGAGATAGAATTCAACGCTTTTTCACCTGAATATGCCCGTGAAATCACAAATAGATTCAATCTTGAAAAAATCGCAGACAGACATCCGCAGTCGCTTTCCGAAGGGCAGAAGCGAAAGGTCACGCTTGCGGCTGTGCTTGCAGGCAAGCCCGATCTTTTACTGCTTGACGAGCCGACCGTCGGGCAGGATTATAATTCGCTCTTCTTAATAACGAATGCGATAAATCAGATACATAACGAAACGGGCAGTACCATAATAACAATTACTCACGACGTGCGGTGCGCAGATGCGTTCTGCGACAGGGCGGCGGTTATCAAAGAAGGAAAAGTTTTAAATATCGGCGGCAAAGAAACCGCGCAGGAGTTTTTTGAACAATTATCTAAGGAGATCCAGCTATGAAAAAAACAGCAAAAATAATCATTTCATTAGTTTTATTGCTTACGGCAGCCGCTTTATCTGCCGTGAGCGTATTTGCGGTAAATCTTGACGAGGGAACGTATAGCGTAAAGGTTTATCTTTGGCATTCATCAAAGGATAAGCCTTCCATGGCTGAGGACGCTCTGAAAGAAGAAGCAAAAATCGTAGTCAGAAACGGCGAAAAAAGAATGTATATCTACACAAAAGAAATGACCATGATGGGTATTACAGCCAGCCTGCAGGAGCTTGAAGTTGAAGATTCCGGCGGCAGGCTTACGTCAGCAAAAGTGGAATCAAAAGATTCCGACGGCAATCCGACGAGTTTCAGCTTTATCCTGCCGCATACAGATGAATACATATCCGTAAAAGTCAACCCGCACGTCGCTCTTATGGCAAATCAGGCTATCGGCGCCAGGATAAAGGTGGACTATTCTTCTCTCGCTCTTACGTCTGCTCCGAAAACACAAGCTTCTCAGAAAGCTGCCGAAGCGCCTTCAAAAACCGAACCGCCAAAGACAACTGAAGCAGAAGAGAAAACTTCAGCATCGGCAGAAGATCCTTCACAGACAACATCTGCTTCGAGTGCAGTGAATCCCGAAGAAACAACACAGCCGTCAGCGCAGATTCAGTCCTACGAACAAAGCACTTCAGCAGAAACTGAAGCAGCAGAAATTCAGCCGGAAACCGAAAACAAAGAATCAGGCTCCGGCAAAACTTGGGTAATCATCGCTGCCGCTGCTGCTGTAATCATCGCCGCAGTTGTTGTCATCATAATCAGGAAAAGAAATAAATAAACCTTTCTGTCACCGTAACAAAATCCCCCTAAAGCAGATTCAGATCTTTTAGGGGGATTTTATAATTTATAAGGCTTTTATTTATGTGTTATATTAATAATCCGTATTTTATTATCAGCGCATAATCATTACCATCAAGCCGGTAATCAGAATTAATATCACCTGCAAAGAAATTCAAATCGTTCTCCGGCAGCATACCGTTTTGCAGACATGATAAAATAACCGCATCTCTGCCGTCAGAAAAACCGTCACCATTTAAATCTCCG
>CADAMY010000175.1 GCA_902789095.1 Oscillospiraceae bacterium
TTCCCGTCGGGATTTTAACAGCTTTCTGGTCGTCAGAAATTATTACTTTAACTTTGTTGCTCATTTTCTTCTTTTGACCTCCTCGTATTTTTCATAAGCTTTGATGATATCCTGAACAAGCTTATGCCTTACAACGTCTTTTTCCGTGAATCTGATCGTTTTTACATCCTCAACGTCTTTCAGTATTTTTGACGCTTCAACAAGCCCCGAACGTTTGCCGTCGGGCAGGTCTATCTGAGTGACGTCGCCCGTTACCACCATTTTGGAATTGAATCCCAGACGGGTGAGAAACATTTTCATCTGTTCAGGCGTCGTGTTCTGCGCTTCGTCAAGAATAATAAAGCTGTCGTCAAGTGTGCGTCCTCTCATATAAGCAAGGGGCGCTACCTCAATGTTGCCCCGCTCCTGATAGCGCTGAAAATTTTCCGCTCCGAGCATATCGAAAAGCGCATCGTAAAGCGGGCGCAGATAAGGATCGACTTTCTGCTGAAGGTCGCCGGGCAGGAATCCCAGCTTTTCGCCTGCTTCAACAGCGGGACGTGTCAGAATTATCCTGTTTACTTCCTTTGCCCTGAAAGCGTTTACAGCCATAGCGACTGCAAGGTAAGTTTTACCTGTGCCGGCAGGACCTATTCCGAAAACGATCGTTTTTTCTTTGATGGATTCAACGTACTTTTCCTGACCGAGAGTTTTTGGCTTTATCGGTCTGCCTTTTGACGAAATGCAGATACAGCTGTTTATCATGGAGCCGAGCTTGTCCTCACTGCCTTCGTCAACCAGGTTTATGACGTATCTTACGTTCTGCTCGGTCAAAGGTTCGCCTTTGTTGATAAGTACGAGCAGTCCGTTTATCGCTCTTACAGCGCAGGCCACGTCTGCCGCTTCTCCTGTAACTTTAAGGTCAGAGCCACGGCTGATTACGTTGACGTTATATTTGTTTTCAATAAGCTTAATATTTTCATCAAAACTGCCGAACAGGGAAACCGCCTGTTCCATTCTGTCAAAATTAATTATTTGTTCAAACATTAAAACCTCCGAAAACTGTAAAAAAAATATATTTTTATTATCATATTTATTTGATTATATCATATTTTGCACAAAAAGTCACCATAATACTGAAATAATAGTCAGAAAAACTATACAGTTTTTTACGCTTTTTTTGTGTATATTAACAATTGGACAAATAAAAAGCATTGCAAAACATCGAAAAAAGTAAAATTTACACTTTTAATATTTTAAAAAGTATAGTATAATTAGGTGTAATATCACTAAAAGCAAAGGGAAAGGAAGATTTTCCGTATGGAAAAGAATAAGGTCCACCTTATTATCGGCGGAATGGATTATCACCTGACGACGACCGATGATACGCAGTATCTTAAAAATCTCGGCGACGAGGTCGATGAAAGACTTTCTGGGATAAGAAAAGAGAATCCCAGGCTGTCTGTTTCACGAGCGGGGATAATCTGCGCTATGCAGTTTGCCGACGATATGCACAAGGCGGAAGAACGAACAGCCGTATTGCGTAAAGAGATCCAGGCTTATATGGAGGATGCGTCAAAGGCAAAGACCGACGCCGAAGTTTCAAGGCGTGAAGCGGAGCGTCTTAATAAAGAGATTGCCGCGCTTAAAAACGAGCTTTCAAGGTATAAAAAAGATGAATAAAAAATCAGAAATTCTTGCTCCGGCAGGGTCGCAGCAGGCTTTGAAGGCGGCGGTGCTCTGCGGTGCTGACGCAGTATATCTCGGCGTTGAGGCTCTTAACGCCCGCCGTTCCGCAGAAAATTTTACTCTTGAAAATCTCGCCGGGACTGTCCGCTACTGCCATTCAAGAGGCGTTAAGGTTTATCTTACTTTAAACACTCTTATTAACGACAGCGAAATTTCAACAGCATATAACATAATAAAGTGCGCCTGTGCCGCCGGCATAGATGCACTTATTTTACAGGATCTGCTCACGGTTGATATTGTAAAAAAAGCCGCTCCCGATTTGCCGATGCACGCTTCAACGCAGATGAGCGTCGGCACACTTGGCGGTATAGAGCTTCTTGCTTCGCTCGGATTCCGCCGAGCCGTTCTGCCCAGAGAATTGAGCAGAAAAGAAATTGAATATCTTTGTGAGAATTCGCCCATAGAGCTTGAAATGTTCGTTCACGGCGCGCTGTGTATGTGCGTTTCGGGTCAATGTTATTTCAGCGCAATGCTCGGCTCGAGAAGCGGCAACAGAGGAGCCTGCGCTCAGCCTTGCAGACTTCCTTTCAGCGCAGACGGCAGCGGAAGCTGTGACCTGAGTTTAAAGGATCTGTCGCTTATTGAGCATCTCGGCGAACTTGAAAATATGGGGATTGCATCGTTTAAAATAGAGGGCAGAATGAAACGCCCCGAATACGTTGCGGCGGCTGTTTGTGTCTGCCGTGACGAACTGAACAAAAAGGATGATACGCAGCTCAGAAACGATCTTCAGAGCGTGTTTTCGAGAACAGGGTTTACAGACGGGTATTTCACAGGCAGAACGGGCAAAGATATGTTCGGCACGAGACGCAAAGAAGACGTCGTATCTGCAGCACCTGTACTTTCAAGGCTTGCCGGATTGTATGAAAAAGAAAAGCCGAAATTCGCAGTTGATTTTGAATTTACGGCAAAAAGAAACAACAATGTTTCTCTCGGCGCAGAGTGCGGAAGCTTTGCAGTCTGCGCAGAAAGTGACTTTGTGCCCAGAGAAGCTCTTAATAAACCGCTCACGCATCAAAGCGCAGAAAATCAGCTTTCAAAAACGGGCGGCACGCAGTTTTATATCGGCAAAATAAAATGCGATATCGATGAAGGCGTCAACGTGCCTGTTTCGGTAATCAACAATTTAAGACGTGATGCGCTTGATTTGATTGAGGATAAAATCTGCGAAGGAGTTCGCAAGGAGTGCGGAGCTTATTCGCCGAGCGTTATTCACCAAAAAGCAGAGGGATTGAAAATAATCTGCCGCTTTGCCGATGAAGAACAGATTCCCGAAAACACAGACGGGATTGATGAAATAATTCTGCCGATGCATTCGATAAAAACAAGATATTGCTGCAGCGCGGAAATGCCGAGAGTATTTTTCGGCAGAGAAAACGAGACGATTGAAAAACTTGACGAAATAAAAAAGCTCGGCGTAAAAACCGTATGGGCAGGTACTCCCGACGGTATATCTGCCGCAAAAAAAGCGGGACTTGACTTTAGCGCAGGACTCGGTACAAATATTTTTAACTCTGTATCTGCAAAGGCTTACAAAGCTCTCGGCGCTGAAAAATTACTGCTTTCTGCGGAGCTTACTTTAGCTCAGATAAAAAATATGAGTCTGCCTGCCGAATCCGGGGTATTTGTTTACGGCAGACTGCCGCTGATGATAACAAGAAACTGCCCGATCAAAAATAAAAAAACCTGCGCTCAATGCGGCAGGAGCAGTTTCCTCACAGACAGAAAAGGGATCACTTTTCCGGTCGTATGTTCTTCGGGATTTTCAGAGATATTGAATTCAAAACCTGTCTATATGGCGGACAGACTGGACGAAATTAAAAATGCAGGTTTCATTATGCTTTACTTTACAACCGAAACGAAGCGGGAAGCCGCAGAGATAATCAGCGCTTACAGGTCGGGAAAATCTCCGACAGGGGAATTCACTCGCGGACTTCTTTATCGCGGCGTTGAATAATTGTTAAATTTTTGTATAATTTTACAAAATTGTTTGAATAGCGCATATAATTGTGCTATAATAAAATGAATTTTAATTTAAGGAGGTATTCCTTTGGCTGACGATATAAACAAGACGGGCGAAGGTGAAGAAATCAACGAGCCTGAAGAGTCAAAAGACTGGCAGTGGGATGCGGCAGCTCCTACGGTAGGCGATGATTTTCTTAATCTTGAAACCATTTTGCCTGAAGAAAAAGAAGAAATAAACGATGATGAGGCTGACGAGGCTTCAGATGCTGAAGAAACAGACAGTCCGGATGCTGAAAACGAATCTGAAGAGGTTGTAATTGAAGACCCTGAGGAAGAGGACAAGGTGCATGAAAAGAACGGCGATCATATCGGCGAAGACGGATACTGCATAATCTGCGGCAATAAAATAAAGAACAGCGAAAGCGAGCTTTACTGCAACGAATGCCGCTCAAAGTATATGAAGGTCGATTACGGCGCAAGTCATATTATTTTATCAATTCTTATGATTTTTGTTGCCGTAGCAGGAATAGTAGCGTTCACCGCAACGTCAAAAATTGCGGCGGAG
>CADAMY010000176.1 GCA_902789095.1 Oscillospiraceae bacterium
GCCTGAAAGCCCTGTAAAGACTACAAGACTGTCCCTCGGTATTCTGACGTCAATATTCTTGAGATTATGCTCTCTTGCGCCTTTTACAAAAATATCCTTAACCCTCATTGATTTAACCTTCTTTTGAAATAATAATTAACAGCGTTCCTTTTTTAACGGTAATTTTGCCCTTGTCGGCAACTATATAATTGCTCACACCGATAGGCAGATGCGAATATATGGTTCCGTTTACAAGCGGATAATAGAATCCTTCAAGCGTAACGCCCGAAGCGGCGGGATCATAAGAAAAAATCGAAACCTTTTCGCCCTCGTTTTTTTCGATGTAAGCGGTATCGTTTTTAAGGAAAAACATAAAATTCTTTTCATCTGCAAGCGCCGCTGAAGCGCCGTGACGCTCCGCATAAAGAAGCGACTGAATATTTGAATAAGTATGATCGGCTCTGCCGCCCGTTCCGCCGAAAATCAGGAAATTTCGGCAGCCTCTTTTAAGTCCCGTCTGAATCGCAAGGAGCGTATCGGTATAATCCTTTTCAACGGGATAGATCATCAGCTCCTTATCGGTATCAGGCTTATTTGATGAATCATAATCGCCGATATAAAGGTCCGCTTCGATCCCGAGCGGCGAGAGATGTTTGCTGCCGCCGTCGGCGCATACGATATAGTCATCATCTCTCAGCCTTCTTCTGATCGGAGAATAATCCGAAATATCCGCCGCACCGAATATTACCCATCTTTTCAAAGCTGCCACTCCTTTATGTTTTTAACTTCTTCATACAGCATTTTATAGCTGTTATGGCGGGACTCGGCTATTTCGCCGTCATTCACAGCCTGAACAACAGCGCACCCCTTATCCGCCGTATGAGTGCATGAAGTAAACTTGCAATTCCCTATGTAATCTTTGAATTCAGGGAAACAGAAACAAAGTTCGTCCTTCATTATCACTTCGCCGGATTCAAAATCAAGCGAAGAAAAGCCGGGAGTATCCGCCACATATCCTCCGTTCACTTTATAAAGCTGAGCGTGTCGTGTAGTGTGCCTTCCCCTGCCGAGTTTAGAGCTTATTTCTCCTGTTGCAAGCTCAAGAGAAGAATCTATTGCGTTCAGAAGAGAGGATTTACCCACACCCGTATTGCCCGTAAAAGCGCTGATACAGCCTTTCAGCTCCGCCTTTACAAGCTCGGTATTTTCTCCCGTTACGCAAGAAACAGCAAAACATTCTATGCCTGCTTTCCTGTATATTTCAATCATGTCATCGCAGGGTTTAAGATCAGTTTTTGTAAACACTACAACAGGTTTGATATTATTATACTCAGCGGTAACGGTAAGCCTGTCTATCAGAAAAAGATTCGGATTCGGCTCACATACCGACGAAACGATAAACAGTTTATCAATATTTGCAACAGGCGGTCTTTTAAGATAATTTCTGCGTTCCAGAATTTCATCAATAGTATTCTGCCCGTTTTCGCGTATGCTTATAATTACCCTGTCGCCTGCAACGGGAGTGATCTTCTCTTTGCGGAAGATTCCTTTTGCCTTGCATTCATATATGTCTTCGGCGGCCTCTACATAATAGAAGCCGCCGATGCCTTTAATGATCAATCCTTCGTACTGCATTTATACACCTTGATTTACGCCTTGATTGACGTCCTGATCCGGAGTAACTATGTCATCATCCGGTTCCGGAATATCAGCCGGCGGTTGTGTTGTCGGTTCTTTGAGAGTAAATACCGATTCATTGAAGGTCTTCGGCGGGTCTGACGTGAAGTTCACAGAACATGAATAGTAAATCTCGCCGTCAATGTACATCTCAAATTTATCGGCAGTACCCGATCCTTTGAGAGTAACTTTATACTGAGAGCCGCTCATAAGAACATTTTCTTCCGTCTTGACGGTTGAGCCGTTGAGCTTGACCTCGATCTTTCTCATATCCCAAGTTGCAGGGAGTTTGACTCTTACTATTGTTTCAACGCTCGGGTCAACACCCTTGCTGACATATATAATAACTTCTGAGCCTTCAGTAACTTTAGTATTGTTGGAAATACTCTGCCTTACTACATAGCCGGTTTTGACTTTATCATCATATATTTCCTGTGTTTTTACGTCAAGATTGAGACTTTCAAGCAGTTTCTTGGCGTCAGCAGATTTAAGACCCGAAACATCCTTTACTGTAACATACTTGATGTCTTCGCCTTCATAAGCATTATATTCAACCGTTACGACCTCGCCTGCCGTTACCATTGAGCCTGACGAAGGAGTAACCTTGACTACAACTCCGGGGTCAACGCCCTCAAGCTTTGTCTTTCTCGTCTTGACCGTAAGATTTAAATCTTCAAGCTGTGAAATAACGTGAGCGTAATCGCTGCCGACAAGTCCGTCCGGAATCGTTACCTGCTCACCGCTTACTGCGATAGTAAGCTGGATAAGCGTTGAATCCTTATCGACTTTTGTGCCTGCGACAGGATCCTGCTTCAGAACTGTACCCGGGGCAGAATTGCTGTTGGTTTCAGTCACCGGCTCGGCAAAGTTAAAGTCCGTATATTTGCCCTCGATCTGATCATAGTAATTCATACCTATGAAATTCGGTACTTTCGTCTTTTTAAGACCTGCGAATCCTTCGTCAAGGCTGAACCACCCGAAATGTACGGCAGCAAAGCTCAAACCTACGACTACAACGATAAGAGCGGTTATAATACCGATAAGAACAGGTATTGTTCTGTTTTTCACTACTTCCTCTTCTTCCTCTTCGTCAGTTATCTTTACAGGCGCTTTAGGAATATCGGAAGTTTTCTTTATAGCTATCGTCGGGTCATTGTCAACGAATGCGGCAGGTTTACTGTCAAAATAAGAATAGTTGAAATTGATCGACGGATTTCTCTTGAATTCTTCAAGATCCAGAATCATTTCCGCCGCTGACTGGTAACGTTCATTAACGTTCTTTTTCATAGCATGAAGTATGATCTGCTCCAGTCCCATAGGAATATCGGGGTTGATTTTTGTAGGCGGAACGGGATCGTTCTGAAGCTGCATAATTGCAACGGAAACTGAGCTGTCAGCCGTGAACGGCAGCTTGCCTGTGAGCATTTCATAGAACATTACGCCGACCGAATAGAGATCCGCTTTATCGTCAGTTACGTCTCCCCTTGCCTGTTCCGGGCTTATGTAATGAACTGAGCCTATCGCAGTATCGGAAAGAGTCCTCGTTTCGCTTCTTGAGAATCTTGCAATACCGAAATCCGTAACCTTGATCGTTCCGTTTTCAAGCAGCATTATATTCTGAGGTTTGATATCTCTGTGAACTATCCCCTTATCGTGAGCATGCTGAAGCGCGCGAAGAATCTGCATAACAAAATAAACAGCTTCTTTCTGATTGATAACGCCCTGCTGCTCGATATATTCCTTAAGAGTGATTCCTTCAACATATTCCATAACGATATACTGAAGCTTGTCACCGTAGCTGACGTCATAAACCTTAACGATATTTGGATGAGATAAAACCGCTATTGCTTTTGATTCGTTTTTGAATCTGCGCCTGAATTCCTCGTTTGCAAGGAACTCTTCCTTAAGAATTTTGATAGCAACAATACGGTCGTCTATTACATCAAAGGCTTTGTAAACAACCGCCATACCGCCGACACCGATTATATCTCTTATTTCGTATCTGCCGTCAAGGCGTTTTCCTACATAACTATCCATACTCATGCCTCCTTAATCTGAAAGAGCAACAACCGTAACATTATCGCCGCCGCCGTTTTTATTGGCAGCATTGACGAGTGTGCTTGCTATTTCATATTTGCTGCATTTTTTAACAGTATTATATATATCTTCTTCGCTTACAAAATTTGTAAGTCCGTCTGTACAAAGAAGAACTATATCTTTATCTTTGTTGAATTCTTCCTGGAAAAAGTCAACACGTATTTCGCCGTCAACACCGAGAGCTCTTGTAATAATATTCTTTTTCGGGTGAACAGACGCTTCCTCTTTTGAAAGCTCGCCTCTGTCTACCATTTCCTGAACAAGCGAATGGTCAGTTGTTATCTGATTCATACTGTCTGAAATAAGATAAACACGGCTGTCGCCGGCGCTGGCAGCATAAAGAGTGTCTGAATTAATAAGCACAGCTACAACCGTAGTGCCCATTCCGCTTAAAGATTCATCTTTCATCGCCTTGTC
>CADAMY010000177.1 GCA_902789095.1 Oscillospiraceae bacterium
AGTAAATCTCGTCAAGTGGCTTGACGACAGCGACGCCGGCTCTTATGACATTCTGCTTTACGGCGACGTTGACGGCGACGGCATCTACGACGCGCGCGACGCATACCTTGTAAATCTTATGGCAAACGGTATTCTTACCGAAGAACAGGTCGGCTCGCTCAAATGGTCAGCCGCAGACTGCAACCACGACGGCGAAGTTAATGCGTCCGACGTTCTGATTCTTGAACAGGCGGGGCTTATGCTTGCGAACGTTGACCAGACAAAGTCCGGCGATGAACTGCAGGAGGACGCAGCATTCACTGATTATGTTGAGCTTATCGACCAGAATCCGGCAACGGAAGAGCCAACCGAGCAGGAAGCTCCGGCACAGCCGACGGTGTTTGAAAAAATCGTAGACTTTATTAAGTACGTCATTACTTTGATAAAATCATTTTTAGTTAAATAACCGGATATAAAAATACAGGGTGCAGTTCAGTCGATTGAATTGCACCCTGCTTTCCTGTTTTTAGGGGAGTTTTTTAACTTATATCTTCTTTGAGTGCGTCGATTATCGTCATTCGCTTTAATTTGGAAACGCCCATGAGCATCGAAACGCCGACGATGATAAATACAGCGATAACAGCCATGATATACAGCTTCCAGTCTATAAAGAACGGTATATTATCGTCAATCACCGCCTGATTCATAAGGAACGTGAGCAGCACGCTCAGCGGCAGAGCAAATACGAGCGCTTTAAGACCGTAGAAAAGGCTTTCAAGCAGTATCATTTTGCGTATGCCTTTCGGCGTGGTGCCGACGGATTTTATCATAGCAAATTCACGCACACGCAGGTCCATTCCGGTTGAAATCGTGTTCATTATATTGAAAACAGTCACAAGAGTTATCAGCACTATGAATCCGTAAATAAAAACTTCCATTACAAAAACGACCTGCTTTGTGGTTTTTATGTTTTCCGCGCTGTCTTCCACTGCGAGCGGCATTGAGAACCTGTTCAGATCGGGAAGCGTCCTGAGCTCGTCAACAACTTCCTCGTGTTTGTCGGTTGAGATTATCACAAAAGCCGTGTGACCGAGCTTCATATCGAACCATGTGCTCATCGGCGCATAAACGTAAATTCCGCTGCCCGAGGTTATCCTGCACACAAGCTCGTCGGGGTCATATTTTATAAAGCCTTTCAGCGTCAGTTCAAAATCCTTGCTCATTTCGTCCTGAGTGAGCAGTTTGCTTCCTATTGCTTTATCGTTAAGAAGAGCTTTTCCGCTGACGCGGTCAACGTTGTTCATTATTACGCAGGCGTCCGTGCCGAAATAATCTTTGCTGTCAAGACCGTTCTTTTCGCAAAGCTCTCTGAAACATTCATCGTCTATAAAGCTTACTATATAGCGGCCTTTCTTTTCAATGAACGATTTGCCTGCCGATGTGTAAAGCGATTCGTCGCCCAGACCCGGGCAAAGATTTTTAAAGCCCGAAAAATCATCATAATTTTTGCTCTTTGAGCAGATGCCGGCGTAATCATCCACATTCTGCATATCCGCAACGTATTCTGTAAGCTTTTTATAATCACTTTCTGTTTCGGCAAAAGCTGACACGTCATAAGCGCTGTTTTCGCCGCTGACAACCTGCATCATACCCGTGCAGAAATAATTTACCGTAATGAAGAGAACTACGCTCAGCACTATCGAAAACGTGATGACTCTGCCTTTTCTGCCGTTGCGTTTAAGGTTTTTATTTGCAAGCTCGCCTTCGTAGCCGAAGATTTTGCGGATAAGCTTTGATGAACGCAGTTTCCCGGCTTTGAGCTTAACCTCATTTGTCTGCCTGATGGCGTCAACCGGCGTAATGCGCGACGCTTTGCGCGCAGGAATAAGGCAGGAAATCAGTATAGTCATCGCGGAAAAAACAACGATGCTGATAATTGCCCACAACGGCACGTCGGTATTAAATGAAATATGGTCTACGTCGTCGCCGAGCATTCCCGTGCTGACAATGGACTGACCAACGGCTTTGAGCGTAATAAAGATACCGAGCACGCCGAAACCTATGCCGAAAGGAATGCCTGTAATGCCCAGAACAAAGCCTTCAAAGAGTACGGAACGATGCTTCTGCTTTTTTGTAGCTCCGACAGAGGCGAGCATGCCGAGATACCTTGTGCGTTCCGCGAGAGACATTGAAAACGCGTTGTAAATCATTGTGACGGATGCCGTCATTATAATAACTATCATCACAATAACAAACGGCAGGAGATGCATCACCGTGTCGCTTGCGGTGAAAATTCCGTGGCCGAGCAGGATATCACGGCTGATCGTATATCCCTGTGCTCCTATTGAATCCATAATCTCATAAAGCGTTTTCTCTGAATGGCGGTCATACTCTTTGAGCTCCAGATTAACGTTAACGTTTCCCTGAGCCTCCGCCGCGCTTATATTGCGCAGAATCGGGCAGCCCGACGTGGGCAGATTGTTGTTGAGCAGACCTGTAATACGGTACTCAGCAGTTTTTACAGGCGTAAACTTGCCGTATAATTCACCTTCCTGAACGTCGCCGAGGGTGAGCGTAACCGTGTCGCCGATTTTCCAGTCAAGCGACTGGATTTCAAGAAACTTCTTTTCAACAGCGATTTCATTTTCGTTCTCGGGCAGTCTGCCGTCAACCGGGCAGGTTACCATCTGTTCAAAATACCCGTCGTCGCCGCACTGAATATAATATATCGCCGCTTTTTTGTCGTCGGGATTCAGGGAAAATGAAAAGTCTTCGGGCTTTAATTTCGCAGATAATCCGACTTTGCCTGTTTTTTCATTTTCACGCAGAGCTTTGACCTGCTCCGGCGTCGCGTCGTAAACGACGGCAACGCTCGTGCCTTCTGAATATTCCGAAACCTCACAGTAGTATCTGATAAAAGATGAGAACGAAACCATAACGCCCGTTATCATCGCAACGCTGACGATGATTCCGAGCACGGTTATTATGCTTCGCCTTTTATTGATTTTAAGGTGGCGCAGAGTAAGCTTATTTTCTATTTTCACTTTGCGCTCGCCTCATTCCTTGTGATTTTGCCGTCTTCAATGGAAATGATCCTGTCGGCTGAAAGTGCGATTTTTTCATCATGGGTAATCATTATGACAGTCTGATTGAATTCACGGTTGAAAGAGCGAAGGAGAGACACGATCTCTCTGCTGTTTTCGCTGTCAAGGTTGCCTGTCGGCTCGTCAGCGAGGACTATTGCGGGATTGCTCATCAGCGCTCTGCCGATAGAAACTCTCTGCTGCTGACCGCCTGAGAGCTGATTCGGAAGATGCGAGAGCCTGTCTTCAAGTCCGAGACGCTCAACGAGAGATGCAAGCTGATTTTTATCGGGCTTTCTGCCGTCAAGGAGCATCGGCAGGGTCAGATTTTCTTCGACCGTGAGAATCGGGATAAGATTGTAGAACTGATAAATGAGGCCTATCTGCCTGCGGCGAAAGACTGCAAGCGCAGTTTCATCAAGAGCTGAAATATCCGTTCCGTCAATTATAACCTTACCGGAAGTTGGCGTGTCAACTCCTCCGAGAATATGGAGCAGAGTCGATTTGCCTGAACCGCTCGGTCCGACTATGGCGATAAACTCGCCTTTTTCAACCGAGAATGAAACGTTGTCAAGAGCTCTGACCATGGTATCGCCTTTACCGTATATTTTGCATAAATTTTCAGTTTCAAGAATTTTCATATTCTTATCTCCTTTCGTTGATACCATAATACAGCCCGTACCTTACAATCCGGTGACTGTTTTATTACAATTTTGTTATATAGTTGTTTTGTAAAATTTTATTGTGAAAGCGGTGCCTTTGCCGGGAATGCTTGCGGCGCTGAGTGTCGCTTTCTGCTTTTCAAGCACGGTTTTTGCAAGAGCCAGACCGATGCCTACGCTCTCTTCGTCAGAGTCCTTTCCGTGGTAGAATCGCTCGAATATATGCGGCAGGTCATCGGGGGATATGCCGGCGCCGTTATCTTCAATAATAAATTCGCTGTAAAGGTTCGTACTTCTTGCAGATATATTTATTCTGCCGCCGTTTGGAGTGTGTTCGATGCAGTTCTTTATTATATTCTGAAACGCTTCTAAGCTCCAGGCAGAGTCCGCATTAAAATCAAACGGCTCAATGTCTGATATGATTTCAATATTTTTAAGCTCGGAA
>CADAMY010000178.1 GCA_902789095.1 Oscillospiraceae bacterium
ATAAGATCATACATAGCCACGGCAGGCTCGTCTTTATACCTTTGTGCAATCGTAACCCATAGTTCCTTAGACACTTCACGGTAGCGCTCGCCCTTTTCAGTATCGTCAAAAAGGCTCATTGATTTCGATTTTCCGCAATGGTCATAATCGTTCTGATATCCGGGAAGACCGTGCATATCAATGATTATATAAAGCCCGTACTTTCTGCACATTGCAACCGCTTCGTCAAGCTCAGAAAAATCAATATTGCCGTTTTTATCTCTGTACCATGTGCCGTTGTCGTCACTCTGAAAATTTCTGTACCACAAAGGAAGTCTTACAACGTTCATACCGAGCTCAGATACGTTTTTATAATCCTGCTCAGTTATCCAGTTGCTTCTGTAAAGCTTCATAAGCTCATGAGTTTTTTCAACGCCGAAGCGCTCAACAAGGGTAAAATACATATCCTCCTCGCCTGACGGTGAAACAAACGGGCAGAACCAGTCCTCCATTATGCCCCAGCCGCCGAAGTTCGTGCCTCTGAGGACGATCTGCTCGCCTGATTCGTTGAAAATACTCTCTCCTTCGGTATGAAGAAACGAAACGGATTTTTCACCGCCCGATTCAGCAAAACCGATAATTGAAAAACTGCATACGATAAAAATAATACTCAATAAAAAAGAAATAATGCGTTTCATAGCTTTCCTCCTGACAGCTTTTTCATAAAACAAAACAGGCGGAGCGAAGTCCGCCTGAATAAACGTTAGATTACTTTTCTTTTTTCTTCTTAGCGGCAAGCGCGGCTGCAACAGAAACAGCAACTCCGCCCGCTATCCACGAAGCGGCCTTGATCTTCATCACCTGACGGTCGGTAAACGTTCTCTGAACAGGGCCGAGGCTCTCACTCTTAAGTCCGAACTGCTTGAAGTGATACATTCTCGTCTGAATATCCTCAACGTTGTTTTCATCAAGAGTAATTAGTCTTACGCCTGAACGGCATCCGTCAGTATAAGGATGGAATGATGCGGTTTTATTCTGAGCGAGCAGAATCCCGTCATAATATCCGGCAAAATCATTCATATGGTCGTGACCGAAAAATGCGCCTTTAACGTCGCCGACTTCTTTCCATGCGTCAAAAATACCACTGTTGACTTCCGAGCATGCGGGACCTTCGCCGAGGTAACCCTCAACGTAGTCCTTGAGAACGTAGAAATTCTTTGATCTGTCGCCGTATCCTCTTACAGCGTCGGGAATCTCGTGAGGCTTAGCCTGCCTTAAAAGCTCGTATTCCTCACAAACGGGAATGTGCATAAACCAAAGAGCAGGTATCGTTTTGCCGCCGTGCTCTTCTTTTATCTGCTGAGCGGTCTTTTTATACCATTCGATCTGGTCTTCATGAAGCCAGTCATAATATGAGACATTGGGGTTCTCGCACAAATTGTTGCTGTCTGCAAACCAGAGATTAAGTATATCGTTTTTGCCTTTTGAATCTTTAACGAGAATATTGCAGTTGCCGCAGCCCGTAAGCTCGGGGACAGCGTCGTATGTATAAAAATTCTCATACTCCTGAGCATAGAGCTCAAGCTGCCTTTCAAGCGGAAGCTCACATTCACGGTCATGATTGCCGAATACAAGAGCGAGCGGAACGTTTCTTGAAACGAACGGAGCTGTAATACGGCTGATAACCGCGCGCATACCTGCATCGTCATCGGCTTTGCCCTGATCGCCTATAAAAACAACAAGATCGGGCTCAAGCTCCTCCATGGCTTTGCGCAGCAGTTTCATTGTGTCGGCTGTTTTCTTTTTGGAAATACTCTCTTCTTTCGGGTAATATCCTTCATGAAGATCTCCGACTACCATAATTTTAAACTTGCCGTCTTTAAATTTAAGCGGTGGAAGTTTTTTCATAAATACCATCCCTTTTTATAGTTTCTGTATCAATTATATAACAGTTTTCTTTTTTTGTCAATAAGAAAGCGCCTGCGAAGCAGGATGCCGCTTTCGTTTCGCCATCGCCTTGCCCGAAGGGCAAAATAGGCGGGCGTTATAATCTTTTTGTTTAACAGGAAACAAAACAATTCCTGTTAAACAAAAAAGCGGGAGACCTGCCCCGCTTTTTGTGAAAAATTACCTATTGTTAATCTCCTGTTTCTTCCATGCCGAGACGAAGCTGTTCGTTTTCTCTGAAAAGCATGGAAATGCACCAGATTCCCGCAAGAGCTACAAGCGTATATATAATCCTGCTGACTACAGCCGCCTGACCGCCGAACATCCACGCAACTATATCAAACTGAAAAAGTCCTATGCTTCCCCAGTTTATTGCGCCGATTATTACAAGAATCAGTGAAATTTTATCCAGCATTATAATCATCTCCTGTTGTTTTTTTATAGTTTGCGCAGTCTTTTTGAATTCATACATTGTTTATTTATTTTCCTCCATCTTCCTTTATCGGAAATTCATACAGTAAAAGCATGGATTTTTGGTTATTTTGCACTAAATTCTGAATAAAAATACAATTATTTTAATTTTATAATAAGCGGTAAATTATTGAAATTTTTCGCTTTATGAGTTATCATATTAAGTGATGTATTGGAGGAATAGAAGTGGCATATAAAAACAGAATGGATCTTCACACACATACGGACAATTCTTTTGACGGACATCATTCCATCATGTATATGTGTGAAAAAGCATGTGAAAAAGGAATAAAAGCAATAGCGTTTACAGATCATATAGAGGTTGACTGCTACTATGAGGAGCACTATGACAAGGTGACCGTTCAGGCATACTTTGAAATGGCAAAAGCCCGCTCAGCATTTGACGGAAAGATCATAGTCTGCGCCGGTATGGAAATGGGCGAAGCGTCATACAACCCCGAAGTAGCCGAAAAAATACTGAACGATCACAAGTACGATATAATACTCGGCTCGATCCACAATCTCCGCGGTGAGGACGACTTCTGCTTTCTTGATTATTTCAACAACGACGTTGACGAGATACTCAACGAATATTTTGACGAAATATGCGGACTTGCCAACTGGGGCAAATTCGACTCTCTTGCACATCTCACCTACCCTTTGAGATACATTGAGGGCGAAGCCAGAATACACGTTGACCTTTCAAAATACAGCAGTAAAATCGACGAAGCTCTGCGCACACTCGCAGAAAAAGATCGTGCGCTTGAAATAAACACATCGGGACTTTTCAACAAAATAGGCAAAACTCTGCCTGAGGAGAACATTGTCAGAAGATTCCGTGAGCTTGGCGGCAAGCTTGTTACTGTCGGCTCCGATTCCCATTATGCAGACTACATCGGCAGAGGGATTGAAACCGGAATGGATATCGCTAAAAGAAGCGGATTTGACAGTATTGCCCTTTTCAGCGGCAGGGAGCCGATTGAAATTCCGATAGAATAGGACGGTAAAAAATGGAACTTTATGATGCTTTTTCCGCAGGTGTTGAACCGGGCGGACTCCGATCCAGAAACGAAATAAGACTGCTTATATGTTATATTATATGCCGTATTGACGGAGGTATAACAAAAAATCAGATCACTACTGTTTTATGCGAAACGAGCCTTGCTAATTATTTTGAAGTCAGCCAGGCTTTGATCGATATTATCAGAACCGGCAATGTGCGCACTGAATTGATAAACGAAGAGGAATATCTCTACCCTACCGAACTTGGAAAAAACAATATCCGTGAGCTTGAGGGCGAGCTTCCTTACTCAGTTAAGGAAACTGCGCTAAACGCCGCAGTTGAACTGCTCACTAAGCTTCGCCGCGAGCAGGAAAATAAAATTGAGATCACTCCTCACGGCGACGGATTTGATATTTCCATTTCTATTATGGATAATGACGACAAGCTTCTGAGCATAACTCTTTTTGTTGCGGATAAAGCTCAGGCGCTTCAGGTCAAAGAAAAATTCCTTGAGGATCCCGTAAAGATCTATTCAACTATCGTTGCCCTTCTTATGGCATAATCAGGAACTCAGCAGGATGTGAATTTATTGGAAAATGAAAACAAGATGGGCTATCAGCCCATAGCAAAATTAGTAACCACTATGTCTCTGCCCATGATGATTTCC
>CADAMY010000179.1 GCA_902789095.1 Oscillospiraceae bacterium
TTCAAGAAGGTAAGACCGGATTAAAAGATTTTTAAAGGAGGCAGCTATGGTATCTGTTAAAAACGGAATTCTCAGAATCGATTCAGGCTCTTTTGAAAGCACCATGCGCCTCATTTTTGACATCTGCTTTTTTCTGAGCAACGTTATCTACTTTGATTTTTACAACAGACCGCTTCACAATTTAGGCGTTGCGTTATCTTTTTTGGGCACGGGCTGTATTCTTCTTACTAAAATCCAGAATCGCAGGCTGACACATATAAGCTTCGGCGTATGGTATTTGCTTTTTACAGTTTTTGCAAGGCTCTCGACCATCTGGGCGTTTTCTCCGGGCACTGCCGAAACAAGATATTTCAACATAATGCTTTACACTCTTGTATACTCCTTCGGTATTACCCAATACATCGAATACAAAGAGGATTTTGAAAAAATAATTTCAAACTTCGTTGCCGCCTCAACGGTTATTGCTCTGTCGCAGTTCCTTGCGTCAAACCCGAGCGTATGGTTTGCGGGATTTTTCGGCTCAGCACTGGGGCAAAACAACTCAAATACTTTTGGTATAATTATGCTTTACTGTGCATTGTTCGCTTTCTATAAAGCATACACACTGAACAAAAAACGGTTTTACCCGATTTTTCTGTTTTCATTTTTCTGCTGTATACTTTCAAGCTCAAGAAAAGCTTTTCTTATAAGTTTTGTCGGCGCAGCGCTGATAATGGTTTTTTCAAAAAACAGGAAGATGCGTTTTATTCATATCATTATCGCACTTATTCTTCTTATTATCGGAATACTCGCTATATTTGAAACTGACGCACTTTACAAAATTATCGGTTACCGTTTAGAAAACCTCATTAAATTCAACAGCGGCGAGACTGTGCAGGAAGGCAGTCTGCCGATGCGAAAATTTATGATTGATTACGCCAAGCAGTTATTCAGAAGCAGACCGATACTCGGTTACGGCTATGCAAACTATTCGATAATGCTGGCTGAAAACACATATTTACGACGTGCCGTTTATGCTCACAACACTTATTACGAGCTTCTTGCGGACCTCGGAATAGTCGGATTCGCTTTATACTATTCGTCCCACGCTTATATATCTATTAAACTTCTTGTAAAATATTTCAAAGAGAAGTTCAATTCAATAACAATGCTTGCTATTGTTATTATGATTACTAAATTCACATGCGATACCGCCACGGTATCCATGCTTGAACCGAATTTTCAGGCCATGCTTGCCATAGCTTTTTCCGCAGTTTTTATTGATGTTACACAAAGTAAAAAACAATTCTTTTTTGACCGTGATTCAAGGAGCTGATACTTATGCAAAACGTTTTGTTTGCCGTTAACTATACAGATGCAAATGAAGGCAGCTTTATCCGCGCACTCACAGCTCTGGGCGAAGAGCTTGAAAGAAACGGCTCGAAAGCCGTGTATCTTCTGCCTGAAAAAAGCAAAAGCTTTGACTGGGCGGAAAAGCTTATTTCAAACGGCAGTTCTGTTTATTTTTTCAAGGATTCGTTTGCCGGATTTTTCAAAACAGTAAGCACGATTAAAAAAATAATCAAATCCTTTAAGATAGGCATTATTCATTCCTTCTTTACAACACCCGGGCTTAAGCTTGCTGTTTCGTTTGCCTGCTGCGGCAACAAAAAGCTTGATCATATTATACAGATGAATCAGCCGTCATCGGGAAATCCCGTATTAAAAGAAAAACTTGCCGATTTGCTTCACGAGCCCGCGTTATATATAGCGGAGAGTGAAACCGTTAAAAACAGCATTATGATTCAGGGCAAGCGAAGCGTTAAAATAATGAACTCTGTCGATTTTTCAAGGCTTGAGGCAGTTGACAGCGGCATTAAACGGTCGGATATAACAGATAATGAAAATCAGAAAATTCTGTTTGCGTTCGGTCAGGATATTAACGATAAAGGCATCGATACGCTGATCGAAACAATAAAAGAATTTGATAAAGACGGGCGCTTCATTCTTATGATCGTCGTTAAAGATACCAACCGGGCTGAAGAAGAGATCAGAAGCATTTTTTCAGAAGTCCCCGATTTTGTTAAGCTTGTGCCCGAAAGAAATGATATTGCGACATATTTTAACTTAGCGGATATTTATATTCTGCTCAGATATACTCAAGGCAGTCCGTATACTATGATAGAAAGCGCTTACCTCGGTCTGCCGATAATCTATTGCGATGATGAAAACAAAAACGAGCTGAACATTCCGTGGTCAGTCAACATAAGCTTCGCAGATAAAAAGGCATTGTATGAAGCCGTTTGCGGAATAGCGAATGAAGAGGAAGCCGAAGCTTATCAGATGAGCCGTGAAGCCAAAGAATATGTTGTAAGTCATTTTTCGCTCGGCTCATGGGTCTATGAAATAATCAGCACATATAAGAACATCTACAGAATTTAAACAGGAGGAAAATACATTGAATTACGAAAAACAGGAACGTGAAACAAAAGTTGAGGTAAATCTTTTTACCTTCATCAATTTCGTCTTAAAAAAATTATGGATCCTGATTCTTGTCACGGTAGCTTTCGCTCTTGCCGGATTGTTTATTTCATCTGTTGTAAAAGATGACATTTACACATCAAAGATTTCTTTTGTCGTAAACACTCTTTCAGCTAATGATAAGGTTGAAAATTCGGACATCAGCGCTTCAATAAACGTTGCCACGACATATCAGTACATTCTCAAAAGCCGCCCTGTTGTTGAGGAGGTAGTTAATAAATCCGCTATCCCCGTCCAGTACAATGAAGTAAGAGGTTCGATGTCTGTTGCAATAGTCACCGGCTCAAACGTTATTGAAATGTCTATCAAAACGACCGACCCTGAAAAATCATATTCGATAGCTAAAGCATTGGTCGAAAACTATGAAAGCATTGTTACAAAAATTTATTCAAACGCTTCGCTTAACATCTGCGACTATCCCGTAAAGGCAACAAGACCCGACGTAGATTCAAGCTCTTATATCGTCGCTCTTTTCAGCGCGGCTCTCGGCGCTCTTATCTGCCTTATTTTGTTCTTCATTTACTTTGTTATACGCGATACAGTCAGGACTGTTGCAGATATCGATTCAAAACTCGGCATCAATGTTCTCGGCACTCTCAGAAAATCTAACGACAGAAGATCAAAGAACACGAGACCTCTTATTACAAACAAGCGGAACAACTTTGCCTTTGTTGAAACGTTCAAGGCTATCAGAACAAAAATCGAAAGCGATTCAGTTCACAATAACCACAAGGTTTATATTGTTACAAGCGCATGTGAATCCGAAGGTAAAACAACCGTTTCAACCAATCTTGCAATAACTCTTGCGCAGAACGGCAGATCTGTTCTTTTAATTGACGCCGACCTGAGAAAGCCGACTGTAAGCAAAGTGCTCGGCATTGAAGGCTCAGGTAAAGGTCTTGCGGATATAATCAGCGGAAAGATACCTCTTGATAACGCTATAAGATACGTTGAAAGGCATAATATTTTTGTTATTTCTGACGTTCATTCAACTGCCAATCCTTCAGAAATTCTCTCCAACAAAAATATGGAAAGTCTGCTCAATGCGTTAAAATCAGAATTTGATTTTATAATAATCGACACTTCGCCCGCAAGCGTTGTTACCGACGCCGCAATCATCTCCTCCGTTGCGGATGCGGCTGTGCTCGTAATCAGCGAAGACGTTGCGCCTCTGAGCAGAATCAAGATGTCTATAAACGATATCGAGTCAAACGGCGCCGAGGTCATCGGCTGTGTATTCAATAACGCTTCTGTTTCAGGCAGTCATTACGGCAGACGCTACGGCAAAGGCTACTACGGCTCATACGGTTACGGTTCATACGGCTCATACGGCTATGGTTCCTACGGCTACGGATACGGCGAAGATAAAAAATCCGACAGTAAATAAAAATCAATATTTATCAACAAATTGCCTCTTTCGCATATTATAAAGCGAAGGAGGTTTTTTTATGGAAGAATTTGAAAACATAATCGAAAAATACCGTCGGGAGCTGGTCGATCGAAAAATACCGTCGGGAGCTGGTCGAGCTCTCAAAGCAGAATGAATCTCAGAACATACCCCAAACCGAAGAAATATCAGTTGAAGATCAGACGGATTTTACAGAAAACGAGCCGGATTTTGTTCCCGTTATTGAGCAGGAGGAAATCATTCCGGAAGAAATACCTGATCCGGTAATCAACGACTCCGAGCCTGCGCAGTCCGCAAGAGATATACCCGGTATCGAAGTCACGGCAGGCGATCCTTTTTCAAACCCCAACAGAGAAAAATTTGACACTTACGCCGAATTTCTGCAGAACAATCCTCAGCAGGGGTATCTTAAAGTGCAGGTATACGCAAACGACAGAACATATCCCATTGACAACGCAAGAGTGAGAGTGATTCTTAACCTTAAAAACGAGGCAAGAGAAATGTTCAGCGGTCTGACAAATACCGACGGAATTATTGACTCGATAATTCTGCCGGCTCCCGATGTTTCACAATCCCAAAGCCCGTCAGACTCGGTATTTTTGCCGTACGCAATTTATACAACGCTTATCGACCGTCCCGGCTATGTCAACGCAACGTACACGAACGTTCCTGTTTTTTCGGGTATCGAATCTATTCAGGGCGTTGAAATGATTCCGCTCACGTCAGGCGGACAATGGCCCGATATGCCCGATATGTGTACGGACAATCAGTTTCAGAGACTGGAGGGTGAATGATTTGTCAGCTCCGTTTATACCGCAGAATATTACCGTTCATCTCGGCGCTCCGAACGAAAGAGC
>CADAMY010000180.1 GCA_902789095.1 Oscillospiraceae bacterium
CTGCAAAGGCTTTGGCATTACAATGTCGCAGTTCTTTGCGGACGGAGAATTGATAGAGGTAAACGATAAAACAAGAGATCTGCTTGATTGTTGGTCAGCATTATCCGAGGAACAGAGAGATGCAGCGCTTATCCTCCTTAAAAAGATGAATCAAAAATAATTTTTACCGTGATGAATCTAAGCCATCACGGTATTTTTATACATTCTTTCTCCGATTGTCAACAGATTTGCACGGCTCGTCTTTATCAATATACCAACGAGAACCTTTTTGTATTGCTGTTTCGTAAAGTCCGTCTAATACATCCTTGCGCACCTTTTGAGCTGAGAAGTTATGTAGTTTTGCATAAGCGGAAACAGAAATATAATTCTTCTTTGATTTTTCTTGTTTCTGTTTCTTGCTCTTTTTTATCTTCTTCGGTTTGACTGATTTGCATTTTTCGTTGCGATCTATGTACCAATAGTAACCTATTTTCGCAGAGGTTTCATAAACACCCGCTTTAATATCGTCAAGGCTGCCTGCGATTGCCATAATAGTAAATGCAATAAATCAGAATTTGTCTATTTTCTCTGCCTTGTTACGGATAGACAGATTCAACCATTAATAGAACAAATCCATAAGCAAATCCCAATACATATGCAGGGTAATGGGTATCCAGATGTTTTTGCTTTTAATAAATGACCAACTGAAAATTATGCTCAATGCGGGCACACACAAGAAATTAAGACTTGTGAAAGCATCAATAAATATTCCGCTTGCTATCCAAATTGGGAAATGGATCAGCAGAAACATTACCGCATTGATAATAATCGGCAGCCATTTTCTGTTTTCGGTGACGGTAATATTCAGCAGCCAGCCGCGGAAAACCATCTCCTCCGTAATACCTACAAAAAGAATGCCAATCAACTTGGCGTAGGTGAAGCTGTCGCTGATAACTAATCCGCCCTTAGTTATAATTACGGGGATGATCGAATAAGCGGTAAAGACCAGATATACAGGGATATATTTAAGGAGCTTCACTCGATTTGTAAACATATCCTTTAATCCGATATATACTTCATCTCTGAAATACCGCACTAAACAAACCGCAGGCAAAACCCAAACCGAAACTTTAATGATTCCTTCTGTTATAAATTCAAGCAGAAACTCGTTGGAAACAACACTGCCGACCGCACTTCTGCCGAAAAGCTCCCACAACGCCCAGAGTGCGTAAAAAACGAGAGAATAAATAATAATTATCGGTATCTTCGGTTTCTTTTCTGTTTTAAGTTTCAATATTCTGGTCTCCTAAATTCCGATTTATCTTGCTATAATTATATCATTTCAGCCTGATTTTGTCTATCCGTCAAATAAAAAAGACCTTGATGAAAACGAATCCATCAAGGTCAAATTCATTAAAATATGCGTCAGTACAAGTTGCTAAATACATTTGAGAATAGGATCGATATATTTTTTATCAGTCCAATCACACTTGTTTTCTCCAGCATCCATTATTGCTTTCTCCCATATTTCATAATCGGCAGGATCCTTTTTGCTTACTGCTTTTCTCAGCATTTTACACAGTGTCTTGTCCTTGAACGACATTGAATCCATATCCCATGCACCACGGCAATAAAAAATCGGAATATCAGATAGTTTATCCTTCATATTATGACTTCTGATCTGCTTAAAAGCATCTTCGTCATATGGGGACGCACAGCAGAAAAACACGATTATCTTCTTATCGGATAATACATCGATATTCCTTTTCAAAAAAGAAAGACCGGCTATACCCATTGCATATATTCCACCGCCTAATACGATGATGTCATATTTTTCGACTTCTTTTATATTCGCTTTTTTCGTTTCGACACATTCAAATCCCGTAGCTTCCGATATCCAATCGGCGTATTTTTTTGTAGCACCGTATTTGGATTGATAAAGAATAATACCTTTCATAATTCTGCGCTCCTATATTTTCCGATTTGTCTTTTTGAAATTATATCATTTCAGTCTGATTTTGTCTATACCCCCAATAAAACAGGCAACCTCATATAAGGCTGCCTGCGATTGCCATAATAGTAAATGCGATAAATCAGAATTTGTCATACAGTAAGCTCTATTTGATTGCCTTCTATAGCAATAATACAACTCTCATAATATCCATCTCCCGTTGTACGAGGACCGCTTAACACTTCAAATCCATCATCTCTTAGTATAGTTGTTAATTTATCTAAAAGAATGGCTTGCAAAAATGGGATTTTAAGGTATTATATTCTTATGGAAAAATGATTTTCTGATGAAAACGCAGTAAATAAGCCAAATGCTACGCAAAGTAGCGAAAAAATATGCCGATGTAAACCGTAATTTCTTGTTTTGTAAAGCAAAATTATCTAAAATTAAGTCAACAAATTAAGGAGGTCATCAATATGACATTTGCAGAAAAATTAAAATCAATGCGTAAGCAGTCGGGTATGTCGCAGGAAAAGCTGGCTGAAAAAATCGGAGTTTCAAGACAGGCTATAACCAAGTGGGAAAATAACACGGGAATCCCCGATATTGAAAATATGCTTGCTTTATCTTCACTTTTCAATGTTTCCGTTGATGAGCTGCTCTCAAACGAAAAGATTGAGAAAAAGCAGACCGACTATTTATATGAAAGCGTAACCGAGTACGATATTGACAACATAAAGCGTTATGATATGAACTTGGGTGGTGCAAATACACTTGTGCTGTCTGGCTATGAAGGCGAAAAAATCCGTGTTCGCCTTGCGTCTAACACGCTTGCAACACTTCAGAGTGATTTTAAGGTGAAGATTGACGACAGCAAAAATCACATTGACATTGACATCAGCCGCAAAAACGGTATGACCGAGGCAAACGCAAAGGAGCAGGTGATGATTTTTGTTCAGCTCCCCAGTCAGTATATCGACAGAATTGAAGCGTCAATAAATGCAGGCGGGGTTGAGGTCAAGAATCTGAACTGCGAGAATCTTGAGCTTGAAACAAAAACACATAATGTTATAATTGACGGCTTTGTCGGTACGCTTGAGATTGACTGCAACCTTGATATGAACATTGTGTGCAACACCTTAAGCGGATCCGTTGAGGTTAATCAGATTTCGGCAACCTCAAGAATCTGTGTTCCCGAAAATGCCGAATTTACCGCTGTTAAAAAGGGTATCGGCACAAGCATTTCATATGAAATGGACGGAAAAAAGGCGGAGGATTTCAGCGTCGCAGACTCAGAAAATGTTATCGAGCTTAACGGAATGAAGAGCGAGCTTGTTATTTGCAGAAATGAATAGAATTAAAAAATACAAAAAGGAGATGTCAGCTGTGAATCATTATATAGGAAACGGGAGAAAAGCGTAGTTTGCGATTCGTTTTTGGGCATAAAAAAGACCTTGATGAAAACGAATCCATCAAGGTCATAAATCTAAAAATATGCGATTGATTTTGCGCTGCACAACTTTCTGCACCGTTTGGCGTAAGTTTGGCGTAAATGGCGTAAATCCGAGACATCGCAACTCTCGAAACCCGCATAAACACTGGGGTTTTGGGGTGTTACTTATCTAAGGATTTCATTGTCGGGAAGAGGAGGACGTCGCGGATGGCGGGGGAGTTGGTCATGATCATGACCAGGCGGTCGATGCCGTAACCGATGCCTCCTGTGGGGGGCATACCGATCTCGAGGGCGTTGAGGAAATCCTCGTCGGTGGTGTTCGCCTCTTCGTCGCCGGCGGCGAGCATCGCCTCCTGCGCTTTGAAGCGCTCGCGCTGGTCGATCGGGTCGTTCAGCTCGCTGTAGGCGTTCGCCATCTCCCATCCGTTGATGAACATCTCGAAGCGCTCGACATACTCGGGGTCGTCGGGCTTCTTCTTCGTCAGCGGAGAGATCTCGATCGGGTGATCCATGACGAAGGTCGGTTGGATCAGGTGCTCCTCGACATATTCCTCA
>CADAMY010000181.1 GCA_902789095.1 Oscillospiraceae bacterium
CCTTGCAAATATCAGTATCAAAGGTTACTTTTGGCATCAAATCTCTCCTTAAAAAGGTTTTTTCTGAAGTTTGAGTGAAAAAAGATTTTCACATTCTATCAAATCCGCAATTCTCTGCTCAACGCAGGTCATTTTAACTGGCAGACCGGTTTCAAGACTCAATTGATGAGCAATAGGAAAAGTGTCAATAACATCCTGAGGAGAAGTAATTTCACCGATGTTAGAATTGTTTACAATTCCAGTAAATTTCATCCTCGCAGCAGCTTCAATTTCTCTCATTACTTCAATAGTATCTTCAACCGTGCGGGTGAGCGGTCTGTAAAAATTAGTCACAAAAAGCATTTCGTAATCATTTTCTTCAAGTATATAAGGAACATATCTTCCTAAAGCGTACGCTCCCCTGTCATCACCGCCGATATCCATTACAACGTATCTGTCATTCCTCTGAACAAGACCGTATGCCGCCGAAGGCAAAGCAGGAAGATCAACATTGCTCCCTGCAAACTCAAGAGAAACAAGCTCAATACCAAGCCTTTTAAGCTCCTGCTGAGAGTCCTTCGTTCTGAAATACGGATTCACTATATCAAGGTCGGCAATGGCAACAGGCAAGTCCTTACTTTTGAGATACTTTGCGTAATTGAGCGCAATATTGGTTTTGCCGCTGCCGTAATGACCGAGAAAAAGAGTAACTCTTTTCATTATTCAGCTTTAACGTTAAGCGGATAAGTCCAGCCCATGAAGTCTTCAACAGCGCCTGTCTGCATGCCGTAAAGATTATCATAAAGCTTCTGAGCAACAGGGCCGACTTTACCGTCTGCAACCTGATAGTCAGTTCCTTTATAATTGAGCCAGCCGATAGGAGAAATAACCGCAGCAGTACCGCTTGCAAATATTTCCTGAAGAGAGCCGTCTTTTGAAGCTTCGCAGATCTCGTCAATAGAAAGCTTTCTCTGAGTGATCTTGATACCGAACTTCTGGAGAAGCTGGATAACGGAATCTCTTGTGATACCGGGAAGGATTGTGCCGCTGTCAAGAGGAGCGGTAATAACTTCGTCATTGATACGGAAGAAAGCGTTTGAAGTACCGATTTCTTCAACATATTTATGTTCTGCAGCGTCAAGCCAGAGAACATCTTTGCAGTTATACTTCATAGCGTCAAGTGAAGCGCGCATGCCGCCGCCGTAGTTTCCGCCGACTTTAGCGTAACCTGTACCGCCTCTTGCAGCTCTTATATAATCATCCTGAACGTAGATTCTTGTAGTAGCAAGTCCGCCGTCATTAGCTGCATAATATGAACCTGTGGGGCTTAAGATGATCATAAATTTATAGTGTTTTGCAGGAAGAACTGAGAAAGAAACTTCATCGCCGAAAATAAACGGACGAATGTAAAGAGCAGTACCGGGTGCTGAAGGAACCCAGTCAACGTCCTCTTTAATAAGAGCTTCAACAGCAGCTACAAGAAGATCGTCGGGAAGATCAGGGATGCACATACGCTCGTTTGTGTTTTTCATTCTCTTAACATTCATATCAGGTCTGAAAAGCTGAATAACACCGTCAGGACGGCGATATGCTTTCATACCCTCAAACATCATCTGAGCATAATGGAGCACGCATGAAGCAGGCTCAATAAGGAAAGGCTCGTGGGGAACGATTCTTCCGTCATGCCAGCCCTGACCTTCATCATAGTCCATAACAAACATATGGTCTGTGAAATATCTGGCGAAACCGAGTTTAGTCTCATCTTCCGGACGCGGCTTCGGATGTGTTGTTCTTGTTACAGGAAAATTGTAGCTCATAATAATCTATCTCCTTTAATTAATATTTATATAATTCGACCCTGCGGTCGGCAAATACATTTATAGTCTCTCTTATATTTTTAAGAATTGAAGTATCACAGTCGGCTGTAATGATCTCTTCTTCTTCACCGGCATGAGCGATTCTTTCGCCCCACGGGTCGTGAATCGAAGAATTACCACCGTAAACGGTTTTACCTGCAATGCCGCATGAATTGCAGTTGGCAACAAACATCTGATTTTCAATAGCTCTTGCTTTTGTAAGAGCTAAAATATGCGCTGTTCTGACCTTCGGCCATTGAGATACAAGAAAGAGAAAATCAAGACCTTGAACAGAGAGCGTTCTTGTAAGCTCAGGGAACCTTATATCATAACATATTAACACTGCACAACTGCATCCGTCAAGCTCAAAACGGCATAAATGATCGCCTTTTTCATAAAAATCATCCTCATGCATCGGTGTAAAAAGATGAGTTTTATCATATTCGGCAACACATTGACCGTCTCTTGAAAATACATAAGCTGTGTTATAAGCTTTACCGTCTTTGATATTTGATACGCTTCCTGCGACAATATTAATATTATACTCTTTAGCAAGCGAGCCGATTTCGTTTTTAACTCGCTGACCGTTATTGTCACAGAATGATTCAAGATCATTTTCCGGGAAAAATCCTGTGTTCCACGTTTCGGGAAGAAGAACGGTATCTGTCCCCTGTTCTGCGGCTTTTCTGATAAGCTCTTTTGCGTGAGAAAAATTTTCATCCGGCTTTTCAAAAAGCATATTCATCTGTAAACATGATACTTTCATTTTAATTACCTCAAAGCTTATTTCTCTGAATTTTGCCGCTTGTTGTTTTAGGCAATTCATCACGGAAAACCACAAGACGCGGATATTTATACGGAGCCGTATGGCTCTTGACGTAATCCTGAATCTCTTTCTTTAATTCTTCGCTCGGCTCTGTGCCTTTAAGAAGAACTATGCTTGCTTTAACGATCTGACCTCTTACAGGATCAGGAGCAGCTGAAACACCGCATTCAAGAACGTAAGGAAGCTCCATAATAACGCTTTCAATTTCAAACGGTCCGATACGGTAGCCGGAAGATTTGATAACATCGTCTGCTCTGCCGACGTACCAGTAAAATCCGTCTTCATCACGCCATGCAAGGTCGCCCGTGTGATAAAATCCGTCGTGCCAGTTCTTTTTAGTGCTTTCTTCATCATTGTAATAATAAAGTGCCAGTCCGCACGGCATACCGTCGGCTATGTTTATGCAGACTTCACCCGGCTCACCGTCGGGAACGTCGTTGCCGTCACTGTCAAGCAAATGAATATCATAAATCGGAGACGGCTTACCCATAGATCCGATTTTATGAGGAGCGCCGATCATATTGCAGATTATTACTGCAGTCTCAGTCTGACCGAAACCTTCCATAATCTGAAGACCTGTAAGCTTTTCAAACTGATTATATACTTCAGGATTGAGCGCTTCGCCGGCAGTAGTCATACGCTTAACCGATGATAAATCGTACTTGCTGATATCTTCCTTAACCATAAGACGAAGCATTGTCGGCGGTGCGCAGAACGTGGTAATTCTGTATTTTGCAAACATCGGAAGAATATCATCGGCATGGAAACGGTCGAAATCATAAACAAACATCGGTGCTTCACAAAGCCACTGACCGTATAGTTTGCCCCATGCGGCTTTTGCCCATCCCGTATCCGAAATAGTAAAATGAAGACCGTCCGGGTCAACGTTGTGCCAGAATTTAGCTGTCTGGAAATGACCGAGAGCTAATTTATGAGAATGAGCGGCAATTTTGGGATATCCTGAAGTACCGGACGTAAAATACATAAGCATTAAATCATCGCCGCACGGTGAATCATCAGTTCTTTCAAAATGAGACGAGAACAGCTTGAATTCCTCATCAAAATTACGCCAGCCTTCCCTTTCTCCATTTACAACGATTTTCGTAATATCAGGGAAATTCTTACACGCAATATCAACTTCGTCAGCGGAATATCCGTCAGCAGTACAAAGGATTGCCGAAACTCCGGCAGACTTAAATCTGTATTCAAGGTCATGCGACTGAAGCTGATTTGTTGCGGGTATTGCAATCGCTCCGAGCTTAT
>CADAMY010000182.1 GCA_902789095.1 Oscillospiraceae bacterium
AACGGCTCTTGCAATATGCGCTTTGTTTACGCCTCTCGTAAGTCCTACGATACAGCCTCTTGCATACATATCCCAGTAAGGAGCGCCGAGACCCGTAAAGGCAGGCACGATATATATTCCGTTTGAATCCGGCACGCTTTCGGCAAGAGTATCGCATTCCCTCGCTTCGTTAATGAGCTGAAGCTCGTCACGAAGCCACTTGATGACGGAGCCTGCGTTGAATGCGCTGCCCTCGATAGAATAAGTCTTTTTGCCGTTGATGCTCCACGCTACGCCGGTAAGCAGGTTGTACTTTGATTTTACTCTCTCCTCGCCCGTGTTCATAAGCAGGAAACAGCCTGTGCCGTAAGTGTTTTTAGCCTGTCCGGGTTTGAAGCAAGCCTGACCGAAAAGTGCCGCAGGCTGATCGCCTATTGAGCCGGCTATCGGCACGCCTGCAATGGAGTTGATGCCCGAAACCTTGTCAACGTCAACGTAACCGTAAATCTGACTTGACTCAACGGGAGTCGGAAGCATACTCATCGGAACGCCGAGCTTTTCACAAAGGTATTCGTCCCAGCAGAGCTTATCAACGTCAAAAAGCATAGTTCTCGACGCATTGGAATAATCGGTAACATGAACCTTGCCGCCCGTAAGATTCCAGATAAGCCAAGTTTCAACAGTACCGAAAAGGAGCTTTCCTGCTTCCGCTTTTTCTCTTGCGCCTTCAACGTTGTCAAGTATCCACTTGATTTTTGTTCCTGAAAAATATGCGTCGATCAAAAGTCCCGTATGTTCACGGATATAATCCTCAAGACCGTCTTTTTTGAGCTGTTCACAGGTTTCGGCAGTTCTTCTGCACTGCCAGACTATTGCGTTATAAACAGGAAGACCCGTTTCTTTATCCCAGATAATTGTCGTTTCACGCTGATTGGTGATACCGATGGCTTTTATTTTTTTCGGGTCGATTTTGCCGCTGCCCAAAACCATTGACATTGACTGTATCTGACTGCCGAGAATCTCCATCGGGTCATGCTCAACCCATCCTGCCTGGGGATAAATCTGCCTGAATTCATTCTGCGCTTTTGCAACGATATTGCCGTGTTTGTCAAACACTATCGTTCTGGAGCTTGTAGTGCCCTGGTCCAACGCCATTACATACATAAAACTGCCTCCCTGAAGTTAGATTATGTGTTTTTACACATATATAGTTATATTATATCTTTTTCGTTAAAAAGTCAACAATTTAAAGATATAATTATGACTGATTTTAAGCTGTTTTTGACACACGTTATTTATTTTTATTTAAGTGATTGAATAATGGAAAACAATGTGATATAATTATTATTCAAACATTGCCTTTTGGAGGGAATTATTATGAAGAATGCAAAAATCGGCACAAAATGTGTTCAGGGCGGCTACCGTCCGGGAAACGGCGAACCCAGAGAGGTTCCGATAATCCAGAGCACCACTTTTAAATACAACACCGGCGAAGCTATGGCAAAGCTTTTTGACCTTGAAGAATCCGGTTACTTCTATTCAAGACTTCAGAATCCGACCTGCGACATCGTTGCTGCAAAGGTGTGTGAAATCGAAGGCGGTACTGCCGCAGTTCTTACCTCATCAGGTATGGCGGCTAATTTCTTTGCGGTTTTCAATATCTGCTCAAGCGGCGACCATATCGTTTCGTCATCCGCTATCTACGGCGGAACGTTCAACCTTTTTGCCGTAACGATAAAGAGAATGGGAATCGACGTTACCTTTGTTTCTCCTGACTGTACCGAAGAAGAGCTCAACGCCGCTTTCAGACCGGAAACGAAGCTGCTTTTCGGCGAGACTGTTTCAAATCCGTCTCTCGACGTTCTTGACATTGAAAAATTTGCTAAAGCCGCTCACGCTCACGGCGTTCCGCTTATTGTTGACAACACTTTCCCGACGCCGATAAACTGCCGTCCGTTTGAATGGGGCGCAGACATTGTAACTCACTCAACAACTAAATATATGGACGGTCACGGCTCGGCAGTAGGCGGAGTAATCGTAGACTCGGGCAACTTTGACTGGACAAAATATGCAGACAAATATCCGGGGCTCTGCACTCCCGACGAGAGCTATCACGGCGTAACTTACACGGAGCGTTTCGGTCTCGGCGGAGCTTATATCACCAAAATAGTCGCTCAGCTTATGCGTGACCTCGGCTCGATCCCCGCTCCGATGAGCGCTTACCTTCTCAACTTAGGTATTGAAAGCCTTCAGGTAAGAATGAAAAAGCATTGTGAAAACGGTCTTGCGGTTGCAAAATTCCTTGAGGCTCACGATCAGATAGAATGGGTCAATTTTCCCGGACTTGAATCCTGCAAATCTCACGCTCTTGCATCAAAATATATGCCTGACGGCACTTGCGGCGTTGTCAGCTTCGGCGTAAAAGGCGGCAGAGAAGCGGCAGGCGCTTTCATGGAGAAGCTCAACATTATCGCTATTGAAACACACGTTGCAGACGCACGCTCATGCTGCCTGCATCCGGCAACAACAACTCACCGCCAGATGAGCGACGAAGAGCTTCTTTCGGCAGGTGTTTCGCCTGATCTTGTAAGGCTTTCCTGCGGTCTTGAGGACGCCGAAGATTTGATTGCAGACATCGCTCAGGCTCTTGAAGCTATCAAAAACTGATTTAATTACTCTTATTCCACGGCATAATTCCATTAAGACAGGAGGGTGAAAAATGCCGATTAAAATACCTAACGATCTGCCGGCAGTTCAGATTCTTGCAGATGAAAATATATTCGCAATGACTGAAACCAGAGCCATTACGCAGGATATACGACCGCTTAAAATTCTTCTGCTCAATCTTATGCCAAAAAAAATTGAAACGGAAACTCAGCTTTCAAGAATACTCGGCAACACGCCTCTGCAGATAGAGCTTTCTTTGATCAGAACAAAGACGCACAAATCCCTGAATACGTCAGAAGGTCATTTAAGAGCATTCTACGATACGTTCGACGAAGTAAAGAACGACTATTTTGACGGTATGATAATTACCGGCGCACCTGTTGAAATGCTTGATTTTGAAGAAGTTGATTACTGGGACGAGCTTTGCGAAATAATGGAATGGAGCAAGTCTCATGTTCACAGCACTTTCCATATATGCTGGGGCGCTCAGGCAGGGCTTTATTACCATTACGGCATACCGAAGCACACGATGCCGAATAAGCTTTTCGGCGTATATCCTCATAAGGCAGACTATGCTCAGAGTATGCTTCTTCGCGGATTTGACGATGTTTTTTACGTTCCTCATTCCCGCCATACAACGATCAGCCGTGAGGATATTGAAAAAATCCCCGAGCTGAGAATACTTGCGTCATCGCAAAAAGCGGGTGTTCATATCATTCAGAAAATCGGCGGAAGGCAGTTTTTTGTAATGGGTCACGCAGAGTATGATGCTCTGACGCTCGACGCCGAATACAAGCGTGATCTTGCCGCAGGCGCTCCTATCAGAATGCCTGAGAATTATTATCCCGATAATGATCCCGAAAATGAGCCGATAGTCAACTGGCGCTCGCACGGCAATCTGATGTATACAAACTGGCTGAACTATTTTGTTTACCAGTCTACGCCTTATGATCTGAAAACCTTGGATAAATAATTGAATAAAGTCAAACACGGAGCAAGATTTTTCTTGCTCCGTGTCAGTTTGTCGAAAAACATTTTTCGACAAACTGTGAGACTTCGAGAAAGCATGCAAGAAGCCGCATTTTGTGAGACTTCGAGAAAGCATGCAAGAAGCCGCATTTTTGACCCGAAGCTGTATACAGATACTGCGAGAGGGAGAAAAGGCGGCTAATTTGCAATATAATTATAATTAAGCTTTATTAAAAATATTCTTTTTCTGTTTTCTATATGTTTCATCAATTTTTATTTGGGGTTTGTAAAATCGTTTTTCCTTTTGCAAATGTTCTTGCGGCTTTATCGACAGTCTGGCACGGAGCAAGATTTTTCTTGCTCCGTGTCAGTTTGTCGAAAAACATTTTTCGACAAACTGTGAGACTTCGAGAAAGCATACAAGAAGCCGCATTTTCGACCCGAAGCTGTATACAGATACTGCGATAGGGAGGAAAGGGTTTCCTGTACCCGTCCGTCATACGGGATTTGTTTGACAACGTCGAAGCCCGAAAAAAAGAAAACTGGCACCGATGTAATACCGATGCCCGTTCGTTGCTTAACAATTTATTCAATTCTGCCTTTCAGGCTGTTTTTGTACTCTTCGTACAAATATGAGCAGTTCGCTTTCCGTCAGATTTTATAATTTCATTATCCTCAAGCTTTAATTTTTTTCAATAAAATCTTTTATACTTATAATGCCCTTGTCAACAGCAAGGAATTTGTAATTGTAATCACGAACTGAAGAGTAGGAACAGCCAACCATATATAAGAAAAGTTCCTCTCCGATCAGACTTTCGCGGAAGGATGCAGTCATTCTGAATACTATTTGGCCGTTTGATATATTATAATCAAAACTTCCGTCAGCCATACCAAAAGAAGCAGCACATGCTGCAATCGCGCCGTCCATGCGCTTTTCTTCACTCATTTTAAAAGGCAACGGAGACATGAGCTTTATCAACTTCGCATCTGCATCAATTATAAGAAAAAAACGAATTGGGATATCATCGCCTTCTACTGTAAAAAATACAGTAAGATCTTCCTCGCTCTTTTCGTAATTACAATCTTTGCGATCCAGCGCATCGCACATTTTAGAGAATAATGATTTTGCAATTGCAAGGTTCTTTTCGTCCGCCATTTTATTTCTTCCTTTCAAAGTTCAAAATTTATATACTATCAATAAACTGTTCAATCGACATAATGCCCTTTGAGAGCATAAAGAACTTATCATTATATCTGTCAACAATAACTCCGGCTACCGTAGTCATATACATAAACAAATCTTCACCTATCAGACTTTCCCTAAAGCTGTTGCTCATACGAAAAAACAAACGTCCGGTCTTGATATCATAGTCAAACGATCCGTGTGCCAGGGAATTGTTTACAGCGCTGACTGCTACAGCTGCATCCACTCGTGCTTTCTCTGATATTATAAAAGGCAAACGCGACATAAGAATGATAAGCATTCTTTCAGGATCCACGAAAATGGTGATATCAATCGGCAGATCCTCTCCCTGTGCGCTGCACTCAATTTTCAGTTCTTCTTCATGTTTTATAAAATGCCAGTTATCATGTTCCATTGCTTTGCATAATGTGTCAAATGTTGTTTTTGACAGCTTTAAGTTTTCCTGTTCCGCCATTTTTTCTGCTCCTTTTTGTTAAAGATTTTTATTACTTCTTCTCTTATGAGATAAATCCGATTCTGCTCTTTTTCTTCTTTTCAAACAGCTTTTCAAACGCCCGATCTGAAACGGCAAGATTGAAATCGTCTTTCGTCAGTACGAATGAATCTGAATCGTTCAATTGCGCTCTTACCCCGGCCTTCGCACATGTGCGTTCAAACAAATTTCTTACAAACCTTGCGTTGCTGAAGCTTTTTGAGGAAAGAAATTCTTCTGAGAGCGAGTCAAAATATGTTTTCGCGGCATCAGACAACGATTCATCGCAGGAGAAACTGCTCTCAGCCATTTTCATAAATATTTGATATAACTGTTCATTGGAATAGTTTGGAAAAACGATCTCATAAGGCATTCGGCTTTCAAGACCGGCATTCCCCTTCATCAGCTGTTCCATCTCATCAGGATATCCCGCCATAATAACAACAAAGTCGTCTCTGTGATTTTCCATCTCCGATATGAGCGTATCAAGAGCCTCCCTCCCGTAATCTCTGCTGTCATTATCACCACGGTAAAGCGAATACGCTTCATCAATAAACAAAACAGAGCCATACGCATCTCTGCACATACTTGCGGTTTTCGGAGCGGTTTCGCCGACATATCTGCCGCAAAAGTCCCTTCCGGAATATTCAAAAAAGTTTCCGTTTCTGAGCAAGCCTTTTTCCTTTAGTATCTTCCCGATAAGTCTGGCTACGGTAGTTTTGCCAGTCCCGGGATTACCGACAAATCGCATATGCAAGCAAGGATGACCCAAGCTTTTATTCATTTTTGCAAGCTCTATCTGCGCAATAATCTCATCGACGCTTTTTCGGATATCTTCCATTCCTACCATTTTTTCGAGCGCTGATACGCCATCAAGCCCTTCGCCATCCGCCTTAACCAAACCGGCTAATTCTTCGCTTCTGATTATGTTGCTGTCAACGTTGTTTCTGGCGTCAAACAGCTGTTTGCGGTATATCATTTCATGAACAACTTTTTTTACTGTGTTGATGCCGTAAAACCGTCCGTCGCTTTTTTCTTCTACAATTCTTCGTTTAAACAACTCCCAAGTATCCTCTTCAGCTGTAAACCCATATTGTTTCAAAGCATTTCTTCCGCAATCAGCCAATTCATCAGCCGACATCGGAGGAAAAGAAACGTTACGGACAAACAGAACATCAGCGAGATAAGAACTTATTTCATCTAATATGTCGGATTCCACAAACGGTACTCTGAAAACAAAAATATTTGAAGAGCTTTTATCTTCAAGAATTGACAAAAAATCTCTCATGCGCTTATCGGAAAGATTCGTCATCCACTCACTGATATCTATACATATCAGTTTTCCCGTGTTTTTTCCGTATCCATTCAAAATAGAGAGTACAGAATCAAACGATTCATTTCCGGGCGGTAAAAGCTTTTCTTCAATAACCGGATTTTCGCCTGAAAACTTAAACAAACCGCTGTCGGATATCACGTCCGCAAAAAGATTCAGATATGTTGTTAATCCGCAGCCTTTATTTATTGAGAATATATAATTCTGAAACGCAAAAGCCTGCGCAGTGTTATGTTTCTTAACATACGGAGCAATCAGAAGCAATTCGTTAAGAAAAGCTTTGAATTCATCAACTCCGACAAGCGCGTTTATCCTTTCTTTCAGGGAGTCATTTTTGAAATCTTCAACTGCTTTAACTTCCTGTTCTGATTTATTATGATTAAACAATTTATCTAAAATATTATCATCGTCAGCATCTTCAGTTTTTTTCGGTGAATCATTATTCTCAAAGTCATTTATTGCATATTTTGCTATATCTGACTCTTTGTCAATGCTGAACTCATTCTTAAGAATATCTGCAACTATTGTACCGATTTCTTCAAAAGTCAAAATTGAATCATTCAGCAATAATTCACATTCAGTCAGCGTGCTTTTGGAAACACTTATATTTCCGCCGATTATAGCGGAAAAAACATCAATAAACAAATCAACAGGAAGCTTGCTGTCTCCCCGGTGTTCCAATACCCATGAACCATTAAACTCTAGTTTAACCTGTTTCATAACAACTCCTTAACAATTTATAAAGTTTTTAACGACAATTATTTCCATTATTTAACAACATTTTTTACTTATTAAAGCATTAAAAAAACACAGCCGTTTAATTGATATTTACGTTTAAGATCAGAATTCTAAATACCATAGTATAAAACATAATCTAAAATTTTTTCAAACGATTTCATCTGATGCGAAAAAATAACGAAAAAAGCTAAATATGATCATTATTGAATTTAACACAAATTTTTAACAGCAAAAATCAATGTAAAAAAATCAAATTAGTTAAGTTTGGAATTATTATAAATGATGCTCAAATTATTGTCAATATTTTTAAAATCTAAAAATATAAATATATTTATAAATATAAAAATGATAATTATTATAATTCACCTCAAAAACAAGTACATTTCGTAATCTATAAAATAATAAATATCGTACAAAACTGTAAGTTGTATGAAATTAAAGAGACCATCCCAAAAATTGTGTAAACCTCCAAAAAGGTGTAAAATAGGAGCACCAAATTGGAGGTATTATTATGAGCAGCAGAAAGAACAGAAGCC
>CADAMY010000183.1 GCA_902789095.1 Oscillospiraceae bacterium
CTCTCCATCTTTGTTTCTCGCAAACTCAATTATGGAGCTTCCTATGCTCTTTTTCAATATTCTTTTTCCCTTATCCCCCAACTTTCCGTGAAGAGGGTTGTTTTTTAACTTATTATTTCTGAGCAACGACTGCCATCCACGGCAGTTTTATATGGTGCATCGCTTCTGCTCTCGCAAAGCCTGCACGCTGAAGGCAATCTGCAATTTCTTCAACTGTATAATTTTTCATACCGTCAATTATTTTTTCAAACATAAGACTTTCTTTGTCCGTTCCGTCTGACGTGTTTGAAATAATGAACGTTCCGCCCGGTTTAAGCGAGCGATAAACCTCTTTAAAACATCTGTCAAGATCCTCCCAAAAGTAAATCGTCTCAAACGCCGTCGCAAGATCGTACTTATTATCCTCAACCGGAAGCAGAGAAACGTCAGCTTTAAAGATATCGCATCTTCCTGCGTCAACAAAAGTTTTATTGTTTTTTATTGACTTTTCAACCGACAGAAGCGAATGGTCAACGCCCGTTATTCTTGCTCTTGTATATTTGCGAAGCAGTCTGCCGATGTTCTGTCCTCCGCCGCAGCCGATTTCAATGATCTGAGAAACGTCTTCATCAGGCATAAACTGCATTGTCCACTCAGCAAGATTTGCGTGAGTGTAGCCCATTCTTTTTATCATTAATTCGCCGAGAAGACCCGACGGTTTTCTCGTCTGATTATAAAATCTTTTTATAATACCCATACTTTTCACCTTATTTATTTAAAAATCCGAATAATTTATCTTTGAAATCACGCGCTTCATCATAAACAGCGTGACCGTAAGGTTTGCCGTACATATAACTGTCGCAACCGATCATTTCCGCTATTTCGTCAGAAGCTCTGCCTGTTAAGACGTTGTCGTTATGCGCTCCGAGAACGAGCGTCGGGCACTTTATATTGCCGAGCTTATCGTAAACATCAAAATGCTCGCCTGCTCTTGCGATAGCAACAAATCTGTCAAGCTCTTCGTCGGTACAGTCACTGTGCATTTTTATAACGAGATTAACAAATCTTTTTGCAAAAGCTTCGGAATAAAGATTGTTTACAAATTCAGTGCAAAGTCCGTCGATATCACGGTCAAGTGCAAGTTTTATCCACTCTGTAATAACCTCTTCAGAGTGTTTATTCGGTCTTGCCGCAGTGCAGGCAAGCACAAGTCTGCGAACAAGCTCAGGATTTTCAAGCGCTATTTGCTGAGCTATCATACCGCCCTGAGACGTGCCGAAAAAATCAGCGTTTTCTATTCCGAGGATTTTCATCGCATCAGCAATTTCCTGCCCCATATCGTCGATATTATAACCGGGCTGAACATTTTTTCGCCTGTCAAAAAGATAGACGGTATGATTTTCAATGTATCTTGAATATGCCCCGGCAACGCTCTGCGCATTGAGCAGAACGCTCCTGATGCTGATGCCGGGAATCATAATAAGCGGTACGCTGCCGCTGCCGAATACAGCATAGTCAAGCTCGCTGCCGTTTATGTCAATAGATTTTACAATAGCTTTTACTGCCATAAGCCGCCTCTTTTATTCAATATCAAGCATTTCTGAAAATCCTGTGATTTCAAAAATTTCCATTACTTCTTCTTTAACGTTAACTACTTTAAGGGAGCCTTTTTTCATCATGATTTTCTGAGCTTTCAGAAAAACTCTGAGCCCTGCCGACGACGTGTAATCAAGATCTTTGAGGTCGATTACAAGCTCTTCGGCATTTTCCGAACATTCCATAACAGCCGCTTCAAATTCAGGTGCGGTTACTGTATCAAGCCTGCCGCCGAGTACGATAGTGCTTTTGCTGCCTTCAATATTTTTAGTAATAGTCATAATAAATCTCCTTAATTAACTATTTTTTTCTTAATATTTTATGATTCAGCATATTGTTGCTGTCTGCCTGCATGATAAGCTCGAGCTGGAGAAACGATCCGTCAAACGCTGTAGAAATAAAATCTAAAATCACGTCAAGCGAAATCATAATCGCAACACCTGCCGCAGGTATATTTAGCTGAGTGAATATCAGCGAATAAGCCGCAATGGCTCCGCCGGGCACGGGAGGAGTTGCAATAGCTACGAACGAACAGACAAAAACAGAAATAATAATCCACGAAAGCGAAATTTTCATTTCATAATAGTACGCCATATATATAGCGCATACAACAAAACCGATTGCCGTTGACGGCATAAAGATTACAGAGCCTGTCGGCTGACCGAAGTCTACAAATCTTTTTTTGACTCCCATTTGTTTGTTCAGACTTTCTGAACATTCGCCGTTTGCCGCAGTCGACGACGCCGTGCCAAGTCCTATCAGAAAAGTCTGAAGCATTTTTTTCATCAGCACAAATACGTTTACCTTCTGCCTGAAAGAAACCCGCAAAACTGACAACGCATAGAAAAGAATCAGTATTGTAATATATACTGCAATCGGCACCCACATTTTAAGGAACAAACGAATTTTGCTTGACCAGATAAGATTGAGGATAACCACAAAAACAAAAAACGGCATAAGGTAACATATATTTTTTGTAATATCAACGATCAGCCTGTTTCCTTCGTTTATAAGATTAGAAATTGTACCGGCTTTTTCGCCGAGTATAATCACGGATATGCTGATAACTATTGCCATCAGAACGATCTGCATGGCGTTCCCGCTGGAGAACGGGTCGGCAAGATTTTTCGGAATGATTTCAAGGAGCATTTTCAGTCCGCCTTTAAGCACAAATCCCGCATCTTCAGCCGAGTTAACGATATTGAAAAGCAACACTATAACCGCCGCTGCAAAGGCTGTTGCGGCAAAAACGATGGCCGAAAACCTGATTATCATTTTCCGCCCTATTTTGCCGAACACGGAATTATTTCCTATACCCAATATTCCGCACGCTACGGAAAAGAAAACGAGCGGCAGCTCAACAGTTGCCATAATTCCGAGAAAAGCATTATAAAGCGGGTCCAGAACATCAGCCATAATAAAGCTTATAACGTCTTCCGGCACAACCAGTTTCAGCAGCGAAACAAGCACCGCCGCCGCAATGGCAATGATCAGTTTAAAAATAGGATTCAGCGTTTTTTTGGCAAAGCTCATTGTGACTACGTTTGCGCCGCGTTCATAAGAATATGACGGAGTATAGTCACAGTTTGAAATAAGCGAATTAGACCAGTTGCCGAATGCGTCGTCGGCATTCCCTTTTTCAAGAGGATTGAACTGCTCGCCTTCTACTCTGAGAGATATATACGGCTTACCCAAAAATTTACTTTTTGTATAGGTGAATTTACCATCTTCGCCGAATCTGTCAATAAAATCAAGAAGTACTTCTTCAACCGTGAGCCTTGATAAAATAATATTCTTTTTCTTTGCGCCGAGCTGAATCAGAAACGCCTGAAAATCTTCCGACACTTCGTCAACAGCGGCGGCATTAAGTCCGTAGTCTTTTTTTACAGATGTAATTTTCATACCGACCTCTGATTATTTATCAGAAATAAAGAGACTCTGTTTTAAGTGTGTTTTCCAAAAGATAATTTCTGCTGTATTCAATAAGCTTTCTGCAGTATTCCGAATCCGGACTTCCTCTGCGGATCGTACGGCGCAGAAGTCTTGTAAAGCAGATCAATTCCGCTTTTCTTTCAACGTCTTTTATGAAAGCTTCATCTTTGTCATCAAAATAATATTTAAGCGTTGCGTTCCAGAATTCTTCGCTCTGCTCGTATGTGATTCCGAGGAATTCAAACACATTATTCTTATCAATACAACTGAATCCGATATAAGCTGCATAAATTGCGGCAAACTCAAAAATCGGGTGACCCATTGAAAGAGTATCCATATCTATAAGCAGATTTTCGCCGTTTTGCTGCATAATGTTTTTGATATGATAATCGCCGTGGAGCATATTGAG
>CADAMY010000184.1 GCA_902789095.1 Oscillospiraceae bacterium
TATAATGCGGCGCCAAAACTGCCGTTGCCGAGCAGAAGCGAATGCACCCACGTTTTGGCGGGATGATTGTACCATAAAACATTTGATGCGTCTGTCATTATAATTCCTCCGTGCTGTAATATAAGGATATAAGTAATTATATATATTTATCTTAATAAAGTCAATAATAAAATGTCTTTAACAAATTAACCCCGAATCTTCATTCTTGGAGTTAAGCAATTTACTGTACAATAAAATAAAACAATGATTTTTTCTTGCAATTTTATATTTAATATAGTAAAATAAAAAGAGTATTTTTTTGGAGATTATAAAATGACAGATGTATTGATTATCGGCGCAGGCGCTGCGGGACTTATGGCGGCAGGTACTGCTTCCATGACGGGCAAAAGCGTAATAGTGCTTGAACGCAACGACAGACCTGCACGAAAGGTTATGATTACAGGCAAGGGCAGATGCAATCTTACAAACAACTGTAATTCGCTAGAAGAACTTATTTCAAATATTCCCGTAAACGGCAGATTTTTATACAGTGCGCTTTCTCGGTTTATGCCTGCCGATACTATGGAACTTATTGAAGATATGGGTGTTCCGCTCAAAACGGAAAGAGGCAACCGTGTTTTTCCCGTTTCGGATAAAGCCGTTGACGTCGTAGACGCCCTTGTTTCTTACGCGACGGATGACGGAGCGCAGATTGTAAAAGGCAGAGCAAAAGAGCTTATAATTGAAAACGGTACTGTAAAGGGAGCCGTTACATACGACGGCGAAAAGATTTTTGCCGAGAAAGTTATAGTTGCAACAGGCGGCAAAAGCTACCCGGCAACAGGCTCTACGGGCGACGGATATATTCTTGCACGTCAGGCAGGTCATACTGTTATGCCTCTCAAGCCTTCGCTGGTGTCGCTGGAATGTCACGAAGGATTCTGCACGGATCTGCAGGGGCTTGCGCTTAAAAATGTCAGCATAAAAGTTACGGATTCCAAAACAGGCAAAGAGATTTACGAAGATTTCGGCGAGATGCTTTTCACTCATTTCGGCGTATCGGGACCTATGATCCTTTCCGCAAGCTCACATATGAGAGAAATGGAAAAAGGCAGATACGTTATAAATATTGATATGAAACCGAAGCTGAGTTATGAGCAGCTTGACGCAAGGATCCTCAGAGATTTTTCTGAAAACACTAACAGGAATTTTATAAATTCTCTCGGTGGACTTTTACCGAGAAAAATGATACCGGTAGCAGTTAAATTAAGCAGAATCAAGCCGACGGAAAAGGTGAATCAGATCACAAAAGAGCAGCGACTTCGCCTTGCGGAAGTTCTTAAAAATCTTAAACTTACCGTCAGCAATTTCAGCCCTATTGAAGAGGCTGTTGTAACTTCCGGCGGAGTTAAAGTAAGCGAAATAAATCCCAAAACGATGGAATCAAAAATATGTAAAAATCTTTATTTTGCGGGCGAGGTAATAGACGTTGACGCATATACGGGCGGATTCAATCTGCAGATTGCGTTTGCAACAGGTCATCTCGCAGGCGAGAACGTATAAAAAGGAGGCAGCATTATGGCAATAAATGTTGCGATAGACGGCCCTGCAGGAGCAGGAAAGAGCACAATAGCAAGGCGCGCCGCAGCGTCGCTCGGTTTTATCTACGTTGATACCGGAGCGCTTTACAGAACGGTAGGTCTTTACTCTATCCGTAAAGGGTACGACACGAAGGATGCTGAAAAAGTAAATTCCACCCTGCCGGATATTGATATTAAGCTCGGTTTCAGCGGAACGGAACAGCGTGTGTTTTTAAACGGCGAGGACGTATCGGAAGCTATCAGAACGCCGGAAGCTTCTATGGGAGCGTCAAACGTTTCGGCGATTCCTCAGGTCAGAGAATTCCTTTTTGATCTGCAGAAGGATATTGCAAAAAATAACGATTGTCTTATGGACGGCAGAGATATCGGAACGGTCGTTCTGCCTGATGCGCAGGTTAAAATTTTCCTTACCGCTTCACCTGAAACCAGAGCGAAGCGCAGATATAAGGAGCTTGTTGAAAAAGGCTCAGACGTAAAATTTGAAGATGTACTTGACGATCTTATCAAGCGCGATTATCAGGACACTCACAGAGAAATTGCACCGCTCAAAGCCGCTGACGATGCAGTTCTGCTTGATACGAGCGAGCTTGATTTTGAAGGCAGCCTGAATGCTGTACTCGATATAATCAAAGGCAAAATAAACAAGTGATCAAGTCGGAAAATAAATTTGCCAAATGGTTTGTTTTCCTTAATACACCGATTATGCACATACTCCACCCCGTTAAATTCAAAGGTGTTGAAAATATACCCGACGGCGCAGGATATATAGTAGCGGCAAATCATATTTCTATTCTTGATCCCTTTTATGTTGCTCTCGGCAGTCAGAAAGAGCTGTTTTATATGGCGAAGAGCGATCTGTATAATAATAAGATAATGGCAAAGTTCCTGACTAAAATGAACGCTTTTCCAGTTAAAAGAGATTCGTTTGATCTTACGGCTGTAAAAAAAGCGATAAGCGTTGTGAATGATGATAAAATTCTCGGCATTTTCCCTGAGGGCAGAGTCAATCTTAATTCAGATATGCCTCAGCAGGCGAAGCAGGGCATTGCTCTCATAGCTGATAAATGTAAATGCGGAGTTCTTCCCGTTTGTATGTACAACAGACGGGGCAGAAAGCTTTTTACACGCCTTACTGTAAGATTCGGTGAGTTTATACCTTACAATGAGCTTTTTTCGCAGGACAGGAGCAGAAAAGAAAACTATAAATACGCTTCAGATAAAGTGATAGAAAAAATTACCGAGCTTTGGGAGAAAGGTCATGCGTGAAATCAGACTTGCAAAAACTGCCGGTTTCTGTTTCGGCGTAAACAGAGCGGTAGATATGCTTTACAAAATGGTTGAGGATAATGAGCCTGTGTGCACCCTCGGACCGATAATCCATAACCCTCAGGTCATTTCGGACCTTGAAAGCAAGGGCGTTAACATTATAGAAAAACCCGAAGATGCTCCCGAAAACGTCAGCGTCGTTATCAGAACTCACGGCGTTGAAAAATCCGTAAAGGACGAGCTTGAAAACAGAAAGATCCCCTACTGCGACGCAACGTGTCCTTTTGTTAAAAAAATTCACAGGATCGTGTCTGAAAATTCAGATGAAAATACAGTTGTGTTCATCGCAGGAGATAAAAATCATCCCGAAGTAAAGGGGATAATGAGCTACTGCAAAGGTGATGTTTACACCTTTATGAACGGCGACGAATTGGAAAAAATTGTCCGTGACGGAGCAGATATTTCTAAAAAGAAAATTATAGCGGTTGCTCAGACCACTTTTAATGTAAAAGAGTGGGATTTTTGTGAAAAAAAAATCAAAAAATACTATACAAATGCAATTATTTTTGATACAATATGTAATGCGACTAATGAACGTCAGAGCGAAGCGGTCCGTTTATCGGGCGAATGCGACGCTATGATTATAATAGGCGGCAGGCAGAGTTCAAACACAGCAAAGCTCAAAAGCGTGTGCGAGCCAAACTGTCCGACCTATCTTATTGAAACCGCAGATGAATTATCAGGCATTGACCTGAGCGGTTTTAATTGTATTGGTGTTACTGCAGGGGCATCCACTCCTGCCGGTATTATAAAGGAGGTACTAACAACCATGTCCGAAATTTTAAACGAACAGGAAAACGAAATCATCGAGACTGCAGTGCAGGCTCAGACAGAGGAGGTGCAGGAAGCTGCTCAGCCGGCAAAGTCCATTGACGAAATGGATTTTTCTGAGGCACTTGAAGAGTCTCTTAAAAATATGAACAACGACCAGAAGGTTCGCGGTGTTGTTACAGCCATTTCTCCCAGTGAGATCCAGGTTGATATCGGCAGAAAGCAGACAGGCTAT
>CADAMY010000185.1 GCA_902789095.1 Oscillospiraceae bacterium
CTTAAAAATATGAACAACGACCAGAAGGTTCGCGGTGTTGTTACAGCCATTTCTCCCAGTGAGATCCAGGTTGATATCGGCAGAAAGCAGACAGGCTATATTCCCGCTGACGAATACAGCGCAGATCCTACAGCCGACCCGACAAAAGAGCTTAAAATAGGCGACGAGATCGGTCTCATCATCATGAAGACCAACGATCAGGAAGGCACTATTATGCTTTCAAAGAAGCGCTATGACGCTCAGGGCGCATGGGATAAGATGGCTGCCGCTCAGGAATCAGAAGAAGTTCTTGAAGGCACAGTTGCAGAAGTTATAAAAGGCGGCATTATCGTTATCACAAACGGTGTTCGTGTATTCGTTCCCGCATCACTCGCTACAGCTTCAAGAGGAGATTCTCTTGATGATCTTGTTAAAACCAAGGTCAGACTCAGAATCATCGACGTTAACCGTCAGCGTAAACGCGCAGTAGGCTCAATCCGCAGCGTGCTTAAAGATGAGCGCAAAGCTAAGGAAGAAGCATTCTGGGCACAGGCTGAAGAAGGCCAGACTTACACAGGCGTTGTTAAATCACTTACAAGCTACGGCGCATTCGTTGACATCGGCGGCGTAGACGGTATGATACATATTTCAGAGCTTTCCTGGAGAAGAATCAAACATCCGTCAGACGTTCTTTCTGTTGGTCAGGAAATCGAAGTTCATATCAAGGCTCTTGATAAAGAGAACAAAAAGATTTCTCTCGGCTACAAAAAGGCAGAGGATAACCCCTGGGAAATCCTCAAGAGAAATTATCCCGTTGGTACTGTTATTGATTCCGAAATCGTCGGCCTTACAGCTTTCGGCGCATTCGCAACAGTAATCCCCGGTATTGACGGTCTTATTCACATCTCTCAGATCGCCAATCAGCACGTCAACCATCCGTCAGACCTTCTTAAAGTCGGCGATAAGGTTAAGGCAAAGATCACAGCTATTGACTTTGATAAGAGCCGTGTAAGCCTTTCAATGCGCGCGCTCCTTGAGGACGAAGAAGCTCCCGCAGAGGAAGAAGCAGCCGAAGAAGCTCCTGCTGAAGAGGCACCTGCAGAAGAAGCAGCTCCCGTTGAAGAAGCAGCACCTGCAGAGGAAGCTCCTGTTGAGGAAGCTCCCGCAGAGGAAACTGCTGAATAATTACAGCTTAATATAGTTTTATAACTGCCGCATTAAACGTGCGGCAGTTTTTTGTGCAAGTATTTTTACTAAGACTGTCTTGATTCACTCAGCAATTTATTATATAATTGTTCTGAGGTGAGAGCATGAAAAAGATAATATCTTTTCTGATGTGCGCTGTGATGATTTTATCGTCATTCTGCATTGAAGCTTATGCCGCAGACGGCAAGTTTATAAAAGAGACGGTCGGATTTTTTGAGAAAACGGGCGGAAATATAGTAAGCATAACATCAAGAATATGGAATAAAATAATCCGTACTGACGAAACGGATATTCCCTATGGAAAAGAGACAAAGAGCAGCCGCAGGGATTTTGACGGCGAAATTGAATTTGACGCTGAAAAAACGTATAATACCGAAAATTGGCGAATGCTTGAAATCACCTTTGAGAGCGAAAAGATATACGAAAACCCATTTGACGAGGTCGAGATGGATCTTCACCTTTACGGGAACGGGAAAGAGTACGTTATTCCGTCATTTTGGGATGGCGGCAGTGTCTGGAAAGTTCGTCTTGCCTGCCCCGAAACAGGCGTGTGGAATTATATCACGGAATGCAGCGACAGCGGCAACGCAAGTCTTCATAACCGCACCGGTAAAATAATCAGCTCCGAGTACAGCGGAAATATGGATTTTTATAAGCACGGCTTTATTAAAACCGTGCCCGATAAAAAATATTTTGTTTATGACGACGAAACGCCGTTCTTTTATCTTGGCGATACGCATTGGAGCCTCGGCGATGAAACCGTTGATATGGTCAAAACAATATGCGCCCACAGAGCTGCTCAGAATTTTACCGTAATTCAAAGCGAGCCTATCGGCGCAGGTTTTCAGCTGCATGACGGTCTTACTCAGGCAGATATAGAAGGTTTTCGGGATTATGATAAGAAGTTTGATATTATCGCTCAGAACGGACTCGTTCACGCAAACGCCGAGTTTTTCTTTCCTGCGTTTATGGAAATTTGATTTCAAATTTCGGCGGATATTCAAATAATAAAATTACCGTAAAAAAAGGACTTAAAAAAGAGAGCAGATATGATATTGCCGATTCGGTAAAAGAATATCTCAGAAAAATATCACGCTATTGGGTGGCAAGATATACCGCCTATCCCGTAATTTGGACTCTCGGGCAGGAAGTTGACGGAGATTTTTACCACAGCGACACCAACCACGCTGACTGGAATTATATAAACAACCCTTACAAATATGTTGCGGATTTTATTTCAGAGTATGACACGTATTCTCATCCGCTTTCGGCTCATCAGGAAAATACAGGCGCAACAAGTGCTTACGGCAGCGGGCAAGGTGCATCGGATAAACAAAAGGTTTATTTAGGTAATGCGAGACCGTCGATATTCCGTGATTTTGACGCTCATACGTTTTATGCGGCTCAATGGAGCAATCCGCCAAAGACGGGCCGCTCCGATTACAAGGTTGAAAAGGATTACTGGTATAATTCCCAGGGCAAACCAGTTGTGAATTATGAAGGATTGTATTGCTATCTTTGGACTAAAAATTTCGGCTCCCGTATGCAGGGCTGGGCGGCATATCTTAACGGTATGTATGGCTACGGCTGGGGCGGTCATGACACATGGAGCTATCTTAACGTATACGATGAAGAAAATGACAGCTCTGACGGATTGGACACAATTATGAGTGAAGAAAAGAAAAAGGCTACATGGCAGGATTCGCTTGAATATGCAAGCTCGTATCAGAACGGATATATGCACTCGTTTTTCAGCAATATGAAGTGGTACGAGCTTGTGCCGAGATTTAACAATAAATCATACTTTGCTCCGCTGAGTAAAGTTTATTCAATAACAGCAAGCAATAAAGATAATACCGAAATGGTTATATATTTCTATTCTTTCCACGACAGCAGCGTTGCGGCAAAAAACAACAGCACAGCTTCCGGCGGCAGAAAGACAGGCACGATCGGTAATCTTATACCCGGCGAAACATACAGATACAAGTGGTTCAATCCAATCACAGGTGAGTATTCTGAAGAAGGAAGCTTCAAAGCCTCATGTTTCGGAACGTATTACATCGGCAATAAAAAGTGGAACGGCGAAGAAGTTAGCTGTGATATGGTATTTTATATGTACCGATGAAATTTATTAAACATCATTTTAGGAGGAACAATGGTTTTACTTATAAATGCCTGCGCAAGACCGGAATCAAGAACGCTTCCGCTTGCATTTAAGGCGGCTGAAAAAATATCATCTGAAGTTGACGTTCTCAATCTTTATGAAAAGAGAGCGGTACCGCTTGATTATGAATCGCTTTCAAAAAGAGAAACGTTTGTGAATAATAAAGACTATTCTGATGAAATGTTCAATTTTGCTCATCAGTTCAAAGCGGCGGATACTATTGTTATAGCGGCGCCTTATTGGGATTTGTCGTTTCCGTCAATTCTCAAATGTTATTTTGAATCGGTCTGCGTACAGGGTTTGACTTTTTATTACAATGAAAAAGGGATACCCGTCGGATTGTGCAGAGCAAAAAAACTTATATATGTTACAACGGCAGGCGGATATATCCCTGAAAACAATTACGGATTTAATTATATTAAACAGCTTTGTTCTGATTTTTTCGGGATAAATGACGCTGTCTGCATCAAGGCGCAGGGGCTGGATATTTATTCGGCAGACGTTGAGGGCATACTAAAAGAGGCAGAAGAAGAAATCGAACGGTTA
>CADAMY010000186.1 GCA_902789095.1 Oscillospiraceae bacterium
GGTTTTTCATTGTGCGCTCACCGCCTTCGTATCTCTGACTATTCTTCCGTCCTCAAGAGTGAGCACTCTGTCCGCCTGCTCTGCCACGTGTAAATCGTGAGTAACGAGAATCAGCGTAACGCCTAGTTCACGGGCGGCGTATTTCAGAAGTGACAGCACCTCCCGTCCGCTTTTACCGTCAAGGTTACCCGTCGGCTCATCGGCAAACAGAATGGACGGCTTGTTGGCAAGCGCTCTTGCTATCGCAATTCTCTGCTGCTGACCGCCTGAAAGTGCGGAGGGCAGATGCTCAAGCCTGTCCTCAATGCCGAGGATTTTAATAATCTTATTCAGATATTCCTCGTCGGGCTTTTTCTTATCCAGCATAATCGGGAGCAGGATGTTTTCATATCCCGTCAGCTCGTTTACAAGGTTGTACGCCTGAAAAACAAAGCCGAATCGCCTGCGTCTTAAAATGGATAACTGATTGTCATTGTAATCCGAGAGTTTCTTTTCGCCGTAGGTGACGAAGCCGCTTGTCGGATTTTCAAGAGAAGACAACACGTGCAAAAAGGTGGACTTACCGGAGCCGGACGGACCCGTAATCGCACAAAACTCTCCCTGCGTGAAGGCAATCGTTACATCGTCAACGGCTTTCACAATATTCTCGCCGCTGATATATTCCTTTGTTAAATTCGTACATTCGATAATATTCATATCGCATACTCCTTTCCTTTCGTCCAAACATATTTCGTGATTAAAAATGTTAGCAAGCAGACATTTAACAATCACTGCATATGTTTCTCCTCTCCAAAAATTGCATCACCGCAATTTTTGGAAACAAGTATATTGTAGCAATCTTTCTACAATAACATGTTACCTTGTCAACCTTACATTAAGGTGTATTTAATCTTAAGATTTTGTAAGGTTTGTTTGCGATTTTATTAATACTATGTTATAATAAATTATTCTTTAATTTACGGAGAAAAATATGGAAGAAAACAGATTAACAAATCCCGAAAATCAAGGCGACATTGTTATTTATCAAACCGATGACGGATTGACAAAAATTGATGTCAGATTTACTGATGAAACGGTGTGGCTTACACAGGCGCACATATTTCTTGAAGGAGAATTAGATGAGAATTCAGTTGTTCGGAAATTCCGAACAACTGCTACTGACGGTAAGAACTATAATGTTTCATACTATAATCTTGATATGATTATTTCACTCGGTTACCGCGTAAAGTCCATTACCGCGACTCAGTTTCGCCGCTGGGCAACCGAACGGTTAAAGGAATATATGATAAAAGGCTTCACGATGGATGATGAACGCTTGAAGAATTTAGGCGGCGGTCAATACTGGAAAGAGCTTTTAGACCGCATCAGAGATATTCGTTCTTCGGAAAAAGTAATGTACCGTCAAGTGCTTGATTTGTACGCTACCAGCGTTGACTATGACCCCAAGAGCGATGAATCAATCGAATTTTTCAAAATCGTTCAGAACAAGCTGCACTACGCCGCACACGGACACACAGCTGCTGAAGTTATTTATGAGCGTGCTAATGCCGATGAGCCTTTTATGGGACTTAAAACCTTCCCCGGCGATTTCCCGACAGCGAAAGATATTGGCATCGCCAAAAACTATTTGTCCGAAGACGAGTTGAAAGTGCTTAACAATATCGTTTCGGGATATTTTGACTTTGCGGAAATCCAGGCAATGCGGCATAACCCTATGCATATGAGGGATTATATTGAACATCTTGACAGTATTCTTAATGCTACCGGCGAAAACCTGCTTAAAGGTGCTGGCACAGTAAGTCACCAACAGGCGATTGATAAAGCAAAAGCAGAATACAAAAAATATCAGGTACAAAATCTGTCACCCGTTGAAGAGGCATATTTGAATAGTATAAAGCAAATAGAAAAGACTGCTAAAAAGAAAAGTAAAGAATAATTATAAAGCCGAGTTCGTTTATGCGTACTCGGCTTTATACTATATTGCTATCGCTCCGTCAATATGCGGAAAGCACATAATTACATTCAAACCTTCGTCCGTGTTCTCGGCTGTGATTGTTCCGTGGTGCTTTTCAACAATCGCCTTTGTAATTGCAAGACCGATTCCGGCGCTATTCGGGTTTGCGTTTTCCGTTCTGTGAAAGCGCTGAAATAACTTTGACAGTTCCTCCTCGGGAACACCGCCGCCGTTATCCATAATGCTGACAGTGGTTGACTGCTCGCTGTTTTCAATCGTGATTACTATTTTGCCGTCCTCTGCCGTATGCTCGCTTGCGTTCTTTACAACATTGCCGAGCGCTTCACTGAGCCATGCTTTATCAAGACGGAAACGGCTTTCACCGCTGACAGTATATTTTTTGTTCGGGAACAGCGGTCTGAACTCATCTACCACCTCGTTTGCAACCTCGCGCACATCATAAAAGGCAAAGTCCATGACATAGGAATCGCTTTTGAGCTTTTCAAGGCGCAGGAGCTTATAGATAAGATTCTCCATTTTATCTATGAGCTGGAGTTCTTTTTCGGTATGCTCATTCGGATGCTCGCCGTGCTCCATTTCAACATAGAGCCGCATTGCCGCAAGCGGTGTTTTGAGCTGATGGGAAATATCGGAAATGAATTCCGTATTCTTTTTGCTCTCTCTTTCGGTATTGCTTTTTTCAAGCCTCAGGCGGTTTTCTAAATCCGCTACCGCATTATGCAGGCGTGAAAAATGATTATCAGCTGTGCTGTATTCCGTCAGCTTTTCGTTCTCGGTTGCTTCGGATAATTTATCAATATCCTTATGGATTTTACGGTTGTTGATGAATAGAATTGCGCTGATTACTAACAGCGTTTCACATATAATTATCATTACAATCAACGGAGTATTCATGCCTTATCCTCCCAACGATAGCCAACGCCGCGCACGGTTTTAATGTGCTCTGCGCCGATTTTCTCACGCAGACGGCTGATATGCACGGAGAGAGTGTTATCATCAATGAAATTGCCCGCGTCATCCCAGATATTCTGTAGGAGAATATTTCTTGTGACGATAATCCCGTTATTGCGGATAAGGGTGGATAGAATTTGAAACTCGGTGGGCGTTACAAAAACAACCTCACCGCCCTTCTTGACCGTCATTGTGTTAACATCTATGGCAAGTCCGCCTGCGTTATACACGCTGTTTGTATTTCTTCGCAGGAGCGCACGTACACGAGATAGAAGTTCCAAAAGCTTGAACGGCTTGGTTACGTAATCGTCTGCACCTGCGTCAAGTCCGCGCACTACCTGTATTTCATCATCACAGGCAGTCAGGAAGAGAATCGGGATATTGTTGCCACCTGCGCGTATCTCGGCACAGAAAGAAAAGCCGTCACCATCGGGCAGCATCACATCAAGGATAAGCAGGTTATACGCTTTTGCAGCAATCGCCGCCCATGCATCTGCGATACAAGGTGCAACATCAACGGCGTAGCCTTCCTTTTCCAGCATCTCTTTTAATCCATCGCGGAGGAACGCATCATCCTCTGTGAGTAATATATTTGAACTCATTTTATCACCGCATCTATTTTAACATATTAAATGTGCGGTATCAAGAAAACGCACTCTAACCTTACGAAATCTTAAGAATTCAAAACTGCCCGTGGAACGAACGATTATCATTTGTCAACCCCTATTTTTGAATTAATTATGTCTTTTTTTGTCGTTTTTTTGTACATTTTTGCAAAAAGCATTGATTTTTATATTATATTTATGAAAATAGTCTTATAAACTGTGAAGGAGATAGATTATGATTATTGATGAACTCGTTAAAATATGTTACGAAGAACACAAAGCGAATGCCTCTAAATGTGTTTGTGGAGATTGCTCACATCCACGAAAGTGCCCAGGCAACTGTAATGATTGTTTAAATGAGGTTCACCTTACACGCAGCGAAGGCGAACGAGCAGACTATAATTGTCCATATTTGTTGTATTATTATGTAGGAAAATACATTTATGCATACACCTCCGAGATGGAATATGCGTTAAATACTATCAGAGATACTCTTGAAAATTTTAAATATATGCATATCTTATCAATAGGCTGCGGTCCAGCTCCGGATCTTTTTGCCATCAATCAGTTTCAGTCATCTAATGGTTTTGATCAAGTCTTAAGTTACATTGGGTTTGACCATAATGCCTATTGGGGAGAAATACACGAAATCATTAAATGCTTACTTCCTAATAACAAGAAAAGTAAAATTCAATTCAAGCAATTAGACGCTATAGATTTTTTTCAAAAAAAAGAACTCAAGCAATGCAATATGTTAATTATGCAGTATCTTTTATCACATATTGTGTATAATCAAAGGCAAGATGAAATTGAAAGCTTTTTTGATTCACTTATTATAAATGTAATATTGAAAATGGATAATCATTCTTTTATAATAATAAATGATATAAATCATAATCTTGCCAGAGATTATATAGATATTTTTATTAAAAAGATTAGATTGGCTGGAAAGAGAACAAAAAAACTTCATTTTTATTTTGAATATAAAGATGAAATGGGTTATTATCAAACACGTGGTAAAAAACACAAAGCAAACGACATCAAATATTCTGTTGAACCTAAATATTCAAATTATTTTGATACGCGACTAGATTGCAGAAGTGAACAATATATTATAGAGGTGTATGATTAATGATTTTAAGTGTAAGCAGACGAACAGATATTCCTTCTTACTATTCGGAGTGGTTTTTTAACCGTTTAAAAGAAGGCGATGTTTGTGTAAGAAACCCTATGAATATTCATAGGGTTAGTCGT
>CADAMY010000187.1 GCA_902789095.1 Oscillospiraceae bacterium
GCCGGCAGTAAATCTGTCAAGAGTCAGAATTTTTTTCGGATGGTTATCCCTGATTGCTTTTAACGGAGCTATTTCCCGCTCAAAGGTTTTTTCATCTGTCATTGACGCGGTTACCTGTACGTAAGTGACATTTCCGTTTTTTTCTGTCACAAAATCAACTTCCGTACTTCCTACCTTACCGATATTGATTCTGTATCCCCTTCTTTTCAGTTCAAGATACACTACATTTTCCAAGGAGAATCCAAGGTCATAGTTTTTCTTTGTTACCATATACCAGCGTAATCCCAAATCGGAAATGTAATACTTTTGATTTTGCTTTAGCAGTTGTTTGCCTTCCACGTCGTAACGCTCCACAGGATAAAAAATATACGGCTCTACCAAAGCGGATACATATTCGCTGACAGTATTTTGCGATACCTTTCGCCCCGACGAGGTTATATAATCCGCTATACTTTTTATAGAAACAGGATTTCCGACAGAAGACGCAAGAAAACGCGCTATGTTTTTCAGCAAAGCAATATCGTTAATGTTGCGTTTGCCGTCTCTGTCTTTTCTTTTCTGCCGTTCTTCAATATCCTTGATGATAATAGTATTGTATATCCCTTCAAGATATGTGTCCGCCTTTTCATTGGCATCATCAATCGAAACTATATACGGAAGTCCGCCCAAGCGAAGGTATTCCGCAAAAATTGTGTCATCAGAACCGTCTGTTTTGACGCTTCGGTATTCGGCAAACGACAGCGGAAGCATATTGATTTCCACATATCTGCCGGACAGCAGAGTTGCAAGTTCTCCCGAAAGGAGATACGCATTGGAGCCGGTAATATAAATGTCGATATTATCCCTGATAAAAAGGCTATCAACCGCTTTTTGATAATCATTAACCATTTGGATTTCATCAAGAAATACATAATTCTTTTTATCCGGCGCTATTCTATCTAAGATGTACGCATACAGTTTTTTATAATCCAAAAGCTCCTCAAATTCAAGAGCTTCAAAATTCACTGCAATAATCTGCTCACGGGAGATTCCGTTACTTACAAGCTCCGTTTGGAACTGCTCTAACAGCGTTGATTTACCACAGCGGCGTATTCCGGTAACGACTTTAATTACCTTCTCGTCTTTCCACTTATTCAGTTCTTTAAGATAATCCGTTCTTTTAATCACTCAGGGCACCTCCGTTCATCTGATTCCATTATAGAATAGCATTCCGAAAAAGTCAACAAATATTCCGAAACGGGAATATTTTTCTTAGTATATCATAAATTTTCCCATTTCGGAATATTTCATTCTTGCTTCGCGCGTAAGTTTATCGCCGATTTTTTGTCGCCGATTTTTCCGTTATCGCCGATTTTTTCAGTCGTCGATAACTATTATGGCAGAATATAGTGTCAAAAATTGATACGCTGTAATCAAAGATAACCGTATCAACCGAAGTTAATTATACAAAAATCAGTTCGGTTGCCTGTGACGAAAAACATTTTGTAAATAAGCATAAATTCTTGACTATTCGTTACGAATAGAGTAAAATAATTATGGTGATAATATGGAAACGAGAAGCGCTAAATTAATAGTTAACAAATCCGGCGGAACAGCGTCCGAGAAAAGTAAAACATATCGGGTAACTATCCCAAACAGCTGGGTTGAACAGCTTGGCATTAGTGAAGATAATCGGGAAATAGAGCTAAGCTTTGACGGCACTGAAATAACCGTCAGACGAAAACAGACTATGCAGGAATATAAAGACACACACAATTCCAACAAGCTGCTACAACTACAATTTTTCCACGGCGATTCCCTGTGCACCACTATTCTCGCTGACGAAACCGCAGAGAAAGTGCTTATTGAAAATCACACCTCTGATCCGCTTTATACCGCCTTCGGCGTGAACGATGATCCCGATTGGCAGGACTACCAAAGCTTTTTGGAGGAACGCTGTATTCCCAAATCACGCGCCGGCTTGCAGGAATATCTAAACGCGATCGGCGTCGATGAATACCAACCACTTGAAATCATCCGTAAAACTAAGGGAAGGATGGCGGAAGATCGATCATGGCTGGAGGTAACAGAGCTTTGAATATCAAGCTTACAACAGATAAAAAAATCGCCGAAACCTCTTCAAAGGGCAACCAAGAAAAATGGCTCGAGAACGGCACATGGTATAAGCTCGACCAATTTGGATACGAAGCTCTGGCGGAAGTAATGACATCCAAATTATTGGAACACAGCAATATTGAGTCTGAAACGCCGTTCATATTTGTCCGTTATGAAATGAAAAAAGTTAAGGTTCACGGCAGAGAACGCACAGCGTGCGCAAGCAAAAACTTTTTGAAAAACGGTCAGTCTATACTCACTGTCAATGCGTTGTTCCGGCAGTTATCAAACCAACCTTTGACCAAACAGCTCGCAAAGCTTCCAAGCGATAAAAAACGCATGGAATACTTGGCGCACTCTGTAACAGAAATGACAGGTTTAGCAGATTTCGGAACGTATCTTGCAACACTGTTTGCCGTTGACGCGCTGATTCTCAACGATGACCGCCATCTGAACAATATCGCGGTGATAGAGGAAAACGGCAGATTTTCCTATTGCCCGATATTTGATAATGGAGCAGGATTGCTTTCAAATATGCAGTTTTACAGAAGTGATATAGAACCTAAAGCATTAATAAAGATACCCTATGCAAGTCCATTTCATATGACTTTCAACAGGGAAATAAAAACTATGCGAGATTTATATGGTCCTGTTTTAAAAATGCCAAAATTCAGCAGCGCTGAGCTTTCTGAAATGCTCAGTCCCTTGCTTGAATACTACCCGAAAAGGGATAGGGGAATAATTGCAGACAGGGTTATAACAACAATTAATGAAAGAATGAAACGAATTATTAAATCTTAAGTCTTCAACTTGGGACAACTGGGGACAGTCCCCAGTTGTCCCAAAATCGCAGTGCCTTTTTTGCTTTTATCCTTTCCAGAGTGAGTGGAGGTTGCAGTATGCATAAACTGCTTCAACCTCATCACCGTCACAAATTGAGAAGCAGACCTTTGGCTCATCACCGGGGTTTAAAACCTTGCGCTGATTGCCGAATTTTGTTTGAAGGGACACCCATTCAATATAGTGTTCGGGAAGCATTGGATGCTCAACTTCACCAACGCAAACGAAAACCTTGTTTCCCTCAATCTTATAAACGGGAATATGCTTTTCAACAGCGGCATCAGTTGTTCCCGGGATAATCTCCTGCATTTTTTCTCCGCAGCACATAATCGGAACACCCTTATCCTTAACGATAGCAATAATCTGTCCGCAATGTGCGCAGCGATAAAATTTCATTTCCATTATGTAATCCTCCTCAAATAATTATGTTTTAAAACAAGGCACCGCAAAACGCAGTGCCTTTAGTTTTTTAACCAAAATAGCGGTCTAATAAACCTTTGAATGCTTTACCGTGTCTTGCTTCGTCACGAGCCATTTCGTGTACGGTGTCGTGAATAGCGTCAAGACCCTGAGCCTTTGCTTTCTTAGCAAGCTCGGTTTTGCCTGCGGTTGCGCCGTTTTCTGCAGCAACTCTCATTTCAAGGTTTTTCTTGGTGCTGTCGGTAAGAACTTCGCCGAGCATTTCAGCAAATTTAGCTGCGTGCTCTGCTTCTTCCCAGGCAGCTTTTTCCCAGTATGCGCCGATTTCGGCGTAGCCTTCTCTGTATGCAACTCTTGCCATTGCAAGATACATACCAACCTCGCTGCACTCACCGTTGA
>CADAMY010000188.1 GCA_902789095.1 Oscillospiraceae bacterium
CGAAGTCAACACCGATAGTATATTTACTCATAGCAAAACCTCCGTATCAATACATAAATACATTATAATATAAATTTCGCTATAAGTCAAAGATTTTTTGTGATACCGCAATTATTGTTTTGCAAAATTCTTTTTGATCTGCTCAACCGCCATGCTTTTGCCGAAAAGAAGAACGAGCACAACTGATTCGAGTACAGCCATCGGCAGTATCTGACCGACGAGCCTGCTTGCGACGAGAGCTTTGAACGGCGACGAATACAGAACGGAAATCCAGAACGAATTCATGAGCAGACCTCCGACAGCTTCATTTATTAAAACGCTGAGTATGATTCTTTCTGTTTTACGATTGTTGTAAAGGAAAATCCCGAAGCACAGACCCGTAAGCACGGCGGTTGCCGTAAATCCCGGAAAATAAGGTCCTATCGGAAAAAGCAGAGCGCCGATAAGATCGCCCAGTCCGCCGACAAGAGCCGCAGCAACAGGTCCCATAAAATAAGCGGCGAAAGCAACCGTCAGGAACGTAAAGCCTATTTTCATATTCCACACGTTAATTGACAGAAAACGGCTGAGAACGACGTTTGCCGCAATGAGCAAAGCGATAACGGCAAGGTTTCCTGTTTTTTTGAACGGCGCAAAAGAGTCTTTGATTTTTGACATAAAAAATACCTCCTTACGCTGAAATAATAAGGAGATATCATCTTCGGTATTATTAACAGCGGGATGCGACCTGCGAATCGCAATGACTTTTCGGCTGCGCGGCAACTCCCCGTCCGTGCAGAACTTAACGCTCGCAGATCTACTCTGTTGAATTTTGTAAATGAAGTATATCACAACGTCTGTAATTTGTCAACATTTTATTGCAAAAACGGTAAAAATGTTTTATAATATATAAAATTATATCAAGAAAGTGTGAATCTGATGAAAAGCAAAGTTTTAAAGCATATGTTAAGAATGATGACGCTGCCGTTTGCCGCCGCATGCGGTATGCCGACTTTTTATAAAAACGACGCAAGAAAAGCTCCCGAGCTGAAATTCGGCGATGACGGTAAGTTTAAAATTCTCCACATCACCGACATTCACGAAGTTGACCCCGAAATGGACGACGACGAAAATTTTGAAGTTCCGCGCGACTGCAGCGTTGAAACCGTAAACGTTATTGAAAAAAGCGTTGAAATGACGCAGCCCGATCTTGTTGTTTTCGGCGGTGACAACATCAGCGGCTACTGGCAGGAATTTGACTACGAATACGTTCAGAAAACGATTGACAAAATCACTCTGCCGATAAGAAAAAGAAACATTCCTTTTGCAATAGTCTTCGGCAATCACGATTCCGAAATACAGAAATTTTTCAGAGAATTCCAGATGCTTTGCTATATGCGTTATGAAAATTTCATCGGCACGCTCAACGCTGAAGAAATGCACGGCTGCGGCAATCAGAACATAATTATAAAATCGTCCGACGGTAAAAAAGCGGCGTTCAACCTCTGGCTTATGGATTCCAACGATTATCCCCGCGACGAAAACGGGAACAAAACTCCGGGTTATGACTGCCTGCACAAAGACCAGCTTGACTGGTACGAAAGAACAGCGGAAAAATTAAAAGCCGAAAACGGCGGCGAGCCTCTGCCCTCGATGCTTTTTCAGCATATCCCCGTTTATCAGGAGTTTGACGGACTTAAAAAAGTCAGCGAAGGAACTCCCGGCGCTCTCAAAGACAGCCAAGGAAACTACTATATCCTCAACGAAGAAATGTGCGAAAGCGGAGTTATGGGCGAGCTGCCAAGTCCTCCCGAAAACAAGGACCGCACTCAGTTTGATCTCTGGAAAAAGCACGGCGATATCGTTGCGGCAGTTTTCGGTCATGACCACGTTAACAACTTTATTATGAATATCGACGGCATAAAACTCGTTCAGACTTTCGGCGCAGGTTATCACACTTACGGCGAAAAAGGCGGCAGCCGTCTTATAATCCTCAACGAAAACGACCCGTGGAATTTTGAGACGGAAAGCTATCAGATTCCGAGAATCACAACCACAAAACTTTAAACGAATAGGGTGATTACAATTTTATACAGCGCAATAATTGTAACGGCAATTTTTCTGATTACTTTTTTCAAAACGAAATTCTCTTCATCAGGTGAATTTTTTGAAGATTCGATGTCGCTTGACAACACTCTTCCCCTGCGCGGAATTTTTGCAGTCATTATCGCTACGCATCATTTTTCTTCGGAATTTGCCGAACCTTATCTGCTTGGTATTTTTACGCATATCGGATATATGTTTGTCGCCCTGTTTTTCTTTCTTTCGGGATACGGGCTTGCCTTCGGATACAACAGAAGCCAAAATTATCTGCGTCCTAAATCGTTTTTGCCCAAAAGATTTTTCAATACGGTGCTGCCTTATTGGATTTGTCTGTTGTTCACGGCATTTTTCAGAGCCGTACTGCTTTCACAGACAAGCATATCCGATTTTTTACTTTCGTTTATTTTTATAAGAAGTATCGTAAAATACTCTTGGTATGTATATATTATACTGATGATGTATGCGGCTTTTATGGTGATTTTCAGAATCAGAAACAGAAAAATTTCAATGATCCTGATGTTTGTCTTTACCGCCGCTGTTATGATTGTTTTTATAGTAAAAGGGAACAGCATACCCGCAAGAAGCACGTTATCGTTTTATCTCGGCATGCTTTACTGCTTTTACAAAGAAAAAATCGATTCGTATATCAAAAAACGTTTTATGCTTAATGCGCTTGCCGTCTCGATTATTTTTGCCGCTTTCTGCGCTGCAAGATATTATTCCGTTGTCCGCGGCAGCATAATTGCAGATATATTATTTGCGATTTTGAGTTCATCGGTTTTTTCTGTTTTTGTTTTTGTTTTTGCGATAAAAAAAGTCAGAATCGGCAACCGGCTTCTTTGTATGCTCGGCAATGCGTCGTATGAAATATATCTTCTGCACGGATTGTTCTGTGACGTTTTCAGGTTTTTAAACACAAATATGCTGCTGTATTTCCTTGCGGTAATAATATGCTCCGTGCTTTGTGCCGCCGCTCTTAAAGCATTGTCTTCACGCATCAACGGTATGGTTTTTAAAAAGCTTCCTCAAGGCAAAAAAACTGTATAAAATGACACATAGCTTAAATTGTCGCCAATTTTTTTCGATTTCGGGTTAATATTTCAAAATTCGGCTTGATTTTATAAAAAAAATAATATATCATTACATTGTTAATATTTTATCAGAACAGGAGGTAATGCGTTGCTTAACAAAGAAAACAAGTTATTGAAATACTCATCGCTCATTTCCGGATTAGCCGCATTGATTTACATCTGGTTTTATGATATTTATTTTGATCCGAATCCCGCTTACGGCGATAGGGCCTCAACCGCCAGCAACGTCGGCAGGGATCACTGGGGCGCTTTCATAGTGTGGGGCCTCATTCTCTGGCTCGCCTTTACGCTCAACGTTTTATACGCCGCAGACAGATTCGGAACGAAAAAGAAATTTTTGAAAATCGCAACTTTGATCTCCGGTCTCGGATGTCTCGGTTTTGTTATCTGCAAGAACGAAAAGTTCAAGCGTTTTACGGTAAACGTAACTTTTGATCAGTATACAGGAAATGTGAAAGACAGCTATTCCGATCAGATTTTCGTCTCGTCACGCCCTCTTTTCTCATTCTTCTGGTCTAAAAAATCAATGCACTCCGCTTTTTCGGTTAC
>CADAMY010000189.1 GCA_902789095.1 Oscillospiraceae bacterium
GCAAGGCGCATAACTCCCGTTTCGATTTCGGCAAGCTCGACGGTCAGCCTTTTGACTTTATCAAAAAGCACGTACGCTTCATCAAGCTGAGAATCCGTACCGTTCAGCCCGTAATATATATGCGGCTCGCTCTCCCCTATCGAAATTTCGGGAATCTCAACTCCCATTACGCTGCGGACTTTTATCTCTACCGAATTGTCAACAGGTATGCATTCGGCATACGCCGCGCAGTCGCCTATTGTGATATACGCTCTCTCAAGCGCCGCGTAAGCCTGAACGTAGGCTATTTCAATATCTTTCTGGATAGTTGACGCTTTCTGCGCCATAGACATCATTTCATGCACAAGAATATTTCTTTTTTTATCCATAAGATCATAGCCGAGTTTCGCAAGCTCAAGCGATTTTTTCTGCTGCATGAGATTATTCTTGGTTATGAATATCTGTGCCGTAAGCGTCAGCTCCTTTCGTTATTTTTTGACGTAATACTCCTCGTACGTCTTATCGTCGATTCTGTCAAGATCTTCTCTGGGTAGCATTCGCAGCAGCTCCCAGCCGAGATCAAGAGTCTGAATGATCGTTCTGTTTTCGGTCTGGGTCTGAGCTATAAACTCATTTTCAAACCTCTTGCCGAAGTTGAGGATTCGTTTATCAGCCGCCGAAAGCTCATCTTCGCCTATGACGCTTGCAAGGCTTTTGGCGTCCTGAACTTTTGCATAGCAGGAAAAAAGCTGGTCGGCAAGCTTTGAATGATCCGCCCTTGTGCATCCCTCGCCGATGCCGTCCTTCATTAGCCTTGAAAGCGAAGCGAGAACACCGATCGGCGGATAAATTCCGACCGAATCAAGCGAACGGTCAAGAACTATCTGACCTTCTGTAATATAACCCGTAAGGTCGGGTATCGGGTGGTTTATATCATCGTTCGGCATTGTGAGAATAGGGATCTGCGTAACAGAGCCTTTAGAGCCTTTGATGATACCCGCTCTTTCATAAATCGAGGCAAAATCCGAATACAAATAACCCGGGAATCCTTTTCTGCCCGGAATTTCGCCTTTTGACGAGCTGAATTCACGCACAGCCTCAGCGTATGAAGTCATATCCGTAAGGATAACAAGTATATTCATATTAAGCTCAAAAGCAAGGTATTCCGCCGCCGTCAGAGCGCATCTCGGAGTAATTATTCTTTCTATAATCGGGTCATTCGAGCGATTGAGGAACATAACGACTCTGTTCATTACGTTGGCTTTTTCAAACGACTGACGGAAATAATCCGCAACGTCATTCTTAACGCCCATTGCCGCAAAAACGACCGCAAAATCCTCACCGTCCGAAACTGAAGCCTGCCTTACTATCTGCACGGCAAGCTCGTTATGCTTCATACCCGAGCCTGAAAAAATCGGAAGCTTCTGACCTCTGATAAGCGTTGCGAGCGCATCTATTGAAGAAATACCTGTATTTATATAATTCCTCGGATATATTCTTGAAACGGGATTTATCGGCGAAGAGTTTACGTCTTTCTTTTTAACGGGATAAACCTCGCCGAGTCCGTCTGCCGGCCGTCCGAGTCCGTCAAAAACTCTGCCGACTATCTCGGGCGACAGACTCATCTCTATCGGGTGGCCCTTGAAAACGGTATTTGTATTCACAAGAGAAATGCCCTTCGTGCCTTCAAAGACCTGAACAACTACCCTTTCGCCGTCTATCTGGACTATTCTGCCGGTTCTGACAGAGCCGTTGTCAAGTCTTATTTCAACCATTTCATCGTAAGAAGCGTTTTTAACGTTGTCAAGTACAACAAGAGAGCCGTTGATCTCTTTGAGTCCGCTGTATTCTATAATCATCAAAACGCCTCCTTACGGTGTGATATTGCCGAGAACGGATTTTATTTTTTCATCGTATTCATCAATCATTTCAAGTCTGTCGTTCGGCACGTTGTTTTTTATCTGGATCAGTCTTTCAAAAAGACCGGTAGACGTGATTTCGCTCAGCGGCACCTGCTTGGAAACGAGCTCTTTTGACATATGATAGAGAAGAAGAATCGTTCTCATCATTCTAAGCTGCTTGTCAACGGTTACAAACGTATCAATATCGCTGAAAGCAAACTGCTGAAGAAATCCGACCCTGATAACCTTTGCGATTTCGATAATCAGCTTCTGATTATCCGGCAGAACGTCGGAACCTATCAGCTTGACTATTTCTAAAAGATTTTTTTCTTCAGCAAGCAGAGCGCAGATTTCATTTCGGCAGGTTATAAAATCACTGCCGACGTTTTGAATGTACCACGCTGAAAGATCGCTGATGTATTCGCTGTAACTGTCGTTCCAGTTGATCGCAGGATAATGCCTTGCGTAGGCAAGATTTTTATCAAGAGCCCAGAAGCAGCGGATAAACCGCTTTGTATTCTGCGTTACAGGCTCAGAGAAATCCGCTCCCTGAGGCGAAACAGCGCCGATAATCGATACCGAACCCTCGTCTCCTCCGAGCGTTTCAACAAGACCTGCGCGTTCATAGAATTCCGAAAGTCTTGAAGGAAGATACGCAGGGAATCCTTCGTCGGCAGGCATCTCTTCAAGTCTGCCCGATATTTCACGCAGAGCCTCAGCCCATCGAGACGTTGAATCCGCCATCATTGCGGTGTCATAGCCCATGTCTCTGTAATATTCCGCTATCGTAACGCCTGTATAAATCGAAGCTTCTCTTGCCGCAACAGGCATATTTGACGTATTGGCTATAAGTACCGTTCTGTTTGTGAGAGCTTCGCCCGTTTTCGGGTCGGTAATATCCTGGAACTCGGTGAGCACCTGAGTCATCTCGTTGCCTCTTTCGCCGCAGCCGATGTAAATGATTATATCGGCGTCGCACCACTTGGCAATTTGATGCTGAACTACCGTTTTGCCTGCTCCGAATCCGCCGGGAACTGCGGCGGCTCCGCCTTTAGCGATCGGAAAAAGAGTGTCAATAACTCTCTGCCCGGTTATCAGAGGTTTTGTCGGCGACTTTCTGCCGCTGATCGGTCTCGGAGTTCTGATAGGCCATTTATGGCAAAGAGTAAGCGGATGCTTTACTCCGTTTTTATCTTCAATTACAAGGACCGTGTCGTTCACACGGTATTTTCCGCTTTCACGGCATTCGACCACTTTACCGCTCAATCCGGGCGGCACCATGATTTTATGAGTTATTACTTTTGTTTCGGGGCAGGTGGCATATATTTCGCCGGAGCCCAGATAATCGCCTTTTTCGGCAAGCACAGTTACGTCCCACAGCTTTTCTTCATCAAGCGGAGAAGGACGCATTCCTCTGGGAATAAATGCGCCTGCCTGACGTGAGAGCGCTTCAAGCGGATTTTCTATTCCGTCAAAGATATTGCTGAGTATGCCGGGACCCAGAGTGACGTTCATCGGCATACCTGTTGATTTTACAGGCTCGCCGGGTTTCAGCCCCGAAGTTTCTTCATAAACCTGAATGACCGCCGCATCCGGGTCAAGCCTGATAACTTCGCCTATGAGTCCCTGCTCGCCGACGAAAACCATCTCCGACATCGAAAGCTCTGTTCTTCCCTTGATCGTAACAACGGGGCCGTTTATGCCGTATATTTTATTGTTCTGCATAAATATCCCCCTTAAATAATGCTCAGACCGGACTTTTCATAAAAAAGCTCTCTCTGCGCTTCAAGTCTTGAATCAAGAGTATCGTCGGCTCTCATTGAATT
>CADAMY010000190.1 GCA_902789095.1 Oscillospiraceae bacterium
AAGGGATTCGAACCCCTGACCTTTTGGTTCGTAGCCAAACACTCTATCCAACTGAGCTAGCAGCGCACTTCTTTACTGCCGAAATACTATAACACATTCTGCCGAAAAAATCAAGTATAAATTTAAAAAAATTTTAAAACCAGAAAACATCCTTAAATCTCGGGTCGTTTTTGAGCGAATTACACTCGTTTTCGGTTACGATTATATGATCATCGAGCTTTATGTTCACCAGGTCAAGCCCTCGCTTTATATCTCTCGTTGCTCTCGCATCCGCTGACGACGGCAAAGCTATGCCGCTCGGATGATTATGAGCCAAAATCACACGGTCAGCGTCATATCTCATAGCAAGATTGACTATTGTTCTTATCTGAAAAGACGTTGAATTATCAGAGCCTCTTGACACTTCGGCTGTCGCAATATATCTTCTTTTCTTATCACAGAAAATCGCCAGAAATACCTCTTCTTTTTCAGCTCTGTATTTTTCATGAAGCATAGCGTAAAGCTTTTTGTCCTTTACCGGTTCACGGTTATTATAGATTTCCTTACTGTATTTATTGGAAAGTCTGTTGAAAAGGATTATAAGCGACGCCGCATTTTCGCCGACTTCGTCAACCTTGATAAGCTCTTCATAAGGCGCGGAAAACACGCCCTGAAGCGAACCGAAGCGGTTTATAAGACGGTGAGCTATTTTGTTGGTATCTTTCCTCGCATACGCATAAAACAGCAGAATTTCAAGTATTTCATGTTCCGCCAGCGTATCAATATCTCTCTTAAGAAAAGATTCCCTCATTCTTTTGCGGTGACCGCTGTTGATATTCTTTTCCGTTTCTTTCAATTTCATCATTCCCGATAACTTTATTTTTTTTCGGTGCCCTTGATCTTGTTCCAGTATTCCTGAGCCGCCTGCTCGTTTTTATTATCCCCGAAGGTATAGTATTTCACGTTCTTCAGCTCATCAGGCAGATACTGCTGGCTGAGCCAATGATTCGGGTAGCTGTGAGGATATTCATAAAACTGCCCCTTCACCTCGGCATCATCACCGTCATAATGCTTATTCTGAAGCGTTCTGGGTATGGGTCCCGCTTTGCCCTTTGAAACGTCATACATGGCCTGATTGATCGCATTGTAAGCTGAATTCGATTTAGGCGAATTGCATACGAGGATAACCGCATCCGCAAGAGGAATCCTCGCTTCCGGCAGCCCTACCATCAGCGCCGCGTCAACCGCCGCCTTAACGATAGGTATGATCATAGGATAAGCAAGCCCCACGTCCTCACAGGCGCAAACCATCAGTCTTCGGCACGCAGAAGGCAGATCACCTGCTTCAAGCAGTCTTGCAAGATAATGAACTGCAGCATCAGGGTCAGAGCCTCGCATCGACTTTTGAAAAGCGGAAATAATATCGTAATGCTCGTCTCCGTCCTTGTCGTATTTCATAGCGCTCCGCTGAGTGAGCTCCTTCGCCGTTTCGAGCAAAATCGTCATCTCGCCGTTATCAGACTTTGAAGACAGAACGCAAAGCTCCGCCGCATTCATAGCCTTTCGCACGTCTCCTCCGCAGGCTGTGGAAATATATTTAATAACTTCGTCGTCAGCTTTTATAGATATATTCTTTTCTTTTTCAAGAAAACTGAATGCACGGCTGACAGCAGGTTCGATATCCTGAGCGCTGACGGGCTTGAATTCAAACACGGTTGAACGGCTCAGAATTGCGTTATATATGTAAAAATACGGATTTTCCGTTGTTGAAGCTATCAGAGTGATCTGACCGTTTTCTATATATTCAAGCAGAGTCTGCTGCTGCTTTTTATTGAAATACTGGATTTCATCAAGATAAAGCAGTATTCCGTTCATAGTCTCAAAAGTTTCAAGCTGAGAAACAATGGCCTTGATATCTGACGTTCCTGCGGTGGTTCCGTTTAATTTGCAGAATTTGCGGTTGGTTGTGCGCGCAATGATATTGGCGATCGTTGTTTTGCCTATTCCAGACGGGCCGTAAAAAACGAGATTCGGCAGTTCGCCTGACTCTATGATATTTCTCAGCGGCTTTCCTTCGCCGATCAGATGGCGCTGGCCAACGACATCATCAAGTGTCTGCGGTCTTATTCTCTGAGCCAACGGTTCATACATTGCGTACGCCTTCCTTCATTTATCATTTATGGTATTTACCGCCATTGTTTATATTGAATGCACGGTAGATCTGCTCTAAGAGCATAACGCGGGCGAGCTGATGCGGAAAAGTCATATCCGACATAGACAGCCTGAAATCCGCCCGTTTTTTGACTTCATCGCTTAATCCGAACGAGCCGCCGATAATAAAAACGATATTTGCGCTGCCGTCAACAGCTATCTGTTCAATTCTTTTCGCAAGCGATTCGGAATCCATCTGTCTGCCTTCGATACACATTGCAAAGACGTATGAATTTGATGGGATTTTTGAAATGATCTCTTTGCCCTCTGACGAAAGAGCGTTGTCAATCTCGCCCTGAGACGGATTATCCGACAGTCTCTTCGGCGTAAGCTCATATATATTGAGCTTACAGAAAGCGCCGAGGCGTTTTGTATATTCTTCGCAGGCGTCACGCAGATATTTTTCTTTAAGCCTGCCTTCGCATATCACGGTTATACCAATCATTAAAGTACCACCATTCTGTTGTCCGCTCCGGCAACGTACATAGTATAGTCCTCGTTTATTTTTGCTCCCGCCGTTTCAAGAGCGGCAAACGAAGTCTGGAATGCAAGCTCAGGCATATTGTTTTCTTTGCTCAGGTGACCGAGGACTATCCTCGTAGTTCCCTGCTCAACGAGTGATGTTACAAGCTCGGAGCAAGCCGCATTTGAAAGATGACCTTTATCTGAAAGTATTCTGCGCTTGAGAGCGTATGTATAAGGTCCGTTGCGAAGCATACCAATATCGTGATTTGACTCCGCAAGGATAAGATCGCTGCCTGCAACCGCCGCTTTCATCTCTTCCGAAACAAAACCCGTATCCGTAAGCACCGAGAGCTTTCTCTCGTCAGGCGTTTCTACCGTATATCCGAAGCTTTCAGCGCAGTCGTGAGACGTTCTGAAAGGGCGGACAAACATCCCTCTGCATTCAACGCCATCAGACGGTATCACCATACACCTGAATTTGTCGCAGAGTTTGCCCGTATTTTCAAGGTAATTCATAGTTCCCTCGGACGTATAGACATCTATATTGAATTTTGAAGCCAGAGCGCGCAATCCTCGTATATGGTCAGAATGCTCGTGAGTAACAAAAATTGCACCGATGTCTTTGATATCGACACCAATGCAATCCAATGCGGCAAGCGTCTGCTTAGCGCTGACGCCTGCGTCTATCAATACTCCGCCAGTACCTGAACCGATAAACGTGCAATTACCGCTGCTGGAAGAAAACAGCGAACTGAATCTTGCCATTTAATTACACAATCCTTTCGATAAATACAAAGCTTTTGTTAAGCAGTTGCTTCATCAACAACAACCGGTTTGTCGTCGTCAACACGGCAGATATCCGCTCCCAAAGCTTTGAGCTTACCTACTACATCGTCATATCCTCTGTCGATATAAACAATATTTTCTATTTCGGTAGTACCTGTTGCTACAAGACCGGCTATAAGCATAGCGGCGCCGGCTCTGAGGTCATCCGCCTTTAACGGGTGATCCGTTTAGATGCTCTACACCCTCTATTGTAGCTGCCTTGCCGTTTACTGTAATATTAGCGCCCATTCTAAGAAGCTGGTCAACGTACTGGAATCTGTTGTCCCATACGCCTTCCGAAACAATGCTCGTCCCTTCGGCGATCGAAAGCAGCGTTGTGAACTGAGGCTGCATATCAGTCGGGAAGCCCGGATGCGGCATTGTTTTAACGTTGCAGCGCTTTGGCCGCCCTGTACATTTTACAAGTATGGAATCGTCAAACTCTTCAACATATACTCCGCACTGAAGAAGCTTGGCGGTAATAGATTCAAGATGCTTGGGAATAACATTCTTGATCAAAACTTCGCCCCTTGTGGCGGCGGCGGCAACCATAAACGTGCCTGCTTCGATCTGATCGGGAATAATTGAGTATGTGCAGCCGTGAAGATGGTCAACACCTTTGATTTTGATAACGTCGGTACCTGCGCCTCTGATATCTGCACCCATAGAGTTAAGGAAGTTTGCAAGGTCAACGATATGCGGCTCTTTGGCGGCATTTTCGATAACCGTGAGGCCCTTTGCTCTTACGGCGGCAAGCATAACGTTGATAGTAGCGCCGACAGATACTATATCGAGATAAACAAATCCGCCTGAGAGATTCTCGGCGTTTACGTTTATCATTGCATTTTCTCTGAAATCAACAACAGAGCCGAGAATTTCAAAACCTTTGATATGCTGGTCAATAGGTCTGACACCGAAATTGCATCCGCCGGGCATGGCAACCTTTGCCCTGCCGAATCTGGAAATAAGCGTACCGATAAGGTAATATGAAGCTCTCATATGCTTAGTCATTTCATGAGTAACAACGTATGAATTGACCGTGCTCGTGTCTATTTCAAGAGTGTTGTCGTTTATATATTTAACCCTTGCGCCTAACTGGTGGAGTATGCGAACCATCATAGCGACGTCGCTGATATCCGGAACGTTTTCTATAACGCAAACATCCTGAGCCAGAATAGCCGCAGGGAGAATAGCAAGAACTGCATTTTTGGCTCCGCTGACATTGACTTCTCCCTTCAGCGGATTACCACCGTTTATGAATATTTTGTCCATAACCCGGAGCCACTCCCCTTAAACTCCCCTTAAAAATATTTAATCTATCTAAAATCGGAAAAATTCCATATTGATTTGCCATAAAATTATATCACTAACAACAAAAAAAATAAACCCTTTTGACGATTTTTTTTGGAATAAATTTACTGAAAAAGTCGCTGTTTTTTTAATGATTTTACACAAAAATATATAAAAGTGCGTTTTTTGACTATACACAACATTTTGTTGCGCAAAAAATATGATATCAAATATATAGTTTTGCAATCAAATCCGAAATATCTAATAATAATTATTTTCAGATCGCTCGGTTTTATTCTGGATCGCTGACTGTAATCTAAGCCGTAAATCTTGACAATTACCGTGCTCAAGATTATAATTACCATATCAATGATCGGATGTGAAATTTTTGAAAAGTTTTAAAATATCAAAAAATGATGCGAATCAGCGCCTTGATAAATTTATTTCAAAGGCAGTTCCCAATCTGCCGGGATCGCTGATGTATAAATATATCCGTACCAAAAGAATAAAGGTCAATTCAAAGCGCGCCCAGATTTCCACACGTCTTAACGAGGGCGACACTGTCGATATGTATATAAACGATGAATTTTTCTTAAAAAGCGAGCACAGATACGATTTTTCCGGTGCATCGAAAAATATCGATATAATATATGAGGACGAAAATATCATACTTGCCGATAAAAAAGCGGGGCTTTTATGCCACCCTGACGATAAGGAATATATTGATAATCTCATAGCCCGCATCAAACGTTATCTTTATGAAAAAGGCGAATATGATCCCGACAGCGAAAATTCGTTTACTCCCGCACTTGTAAACAGGATTGACCGCAACACAGGCGGAATAGTGATTGCCGCCAAAAATGCTCAGAGCCTTAAAATTCTTAACGCTCAGATGAAAGAAAGGAACCTGAAAAAGACGTATCTATGCGTCGTTCACGGCGTAATGGAGCGAAAGAACGGCACTCTTGAAGGTTGGCTGCTCAAAGACGAAAAGAAGAACAAGGTTAAAATTTTCAAGAAGAACGTGCCCGGCTCTAAAGAAATACGCACCAGATATTCGGTTATCGAAAACGATTATCAGAACGATCTCAGCCTTGTTGAGGTTGACCTGCTGACGGGCAGAACTCATCAGATTCGAGCGCACTTTGCATCTATCGGGCATCCCCTGCTCGGCGACGGCAAATACGGTACAAACGAGCTTAACAAAAAGCTCGGATACAAAAAGCAGTTTCTATATTCGTATAAGCTTAAGTTTGAACTTGATGAGAACGCAGGTATGCTCTCTTACCTTAACGGCAAGGTCTTTACCGCCGAAGACGTATGGTTTGTCAAGGAGTTCAAAGACCGCAACCTTTAAAAATAAATAAAACGTTCAGTCCCGATACTTTTGCCGTTTTACTGCGGAAAATCTATATCGGGCATTTTTTATCGGATTTTCTTTTTAAAAACGACTCAAAATTCTTGTAAAACAAACTGTTGACAAATCCTGAATTCTTCCCTAAAATATAATAGGCTATGCCGAGGGAGGTTGCCGAAAGAAAGGAAAATACACTTGAGTGTAATAAAAACAAAGACACTTGACAGAAATATAATATTTATTTCTGCTCCCGAAATCACTTCCGGTGACGAAAACAATAATACAATCGCCATTCTGCTTGACTCTTCATGGATGATACAGGATGCGGAATATTTTATAACCTTCTTTACGACGGATGAAGAAGACGGCATAATCAAAAAATTAGACGTTCAGGACAGACTGTGCGTATGTTCTGTTCCTGACAAAGCAGTAAAAAACGAGGGCAGTTTTTACTTCGGGCTGTTTGCAAAAGCGCCTGACGGCACAGTAAAAACTTCCGCCATAGCAAGCTACGCAGTCCGCAAAGGTATTATAACGGACTCACAAGGTGAAGATACTCTTTCAATGCTTGCTATGAAAAATAAATTCATCGATTTGATAAACAGCAACACTTACGACACGCTTCTCAGCCCTGAAATGGACTTTGAAAACGAAATTGACCCGACGTTTACAAACTATATGTCAAATCTGCATTTGGCGGATTATAAATATACGTCAATTGTAGACAGTCTTTTTGAAATAATAAAAAAGTTCATAGATACTGACGCTGAAAAAATAGACGATCCCGATTTTGCTCCGCTTATTTACTATCTTATAGTTTATGAATACGTCAAAAACGCTTCGTCTCAGGTCTCATCTGACAGTGCAGGCGACGACCTTGACCCTATTTCTTCGCCCAATCAAGAACTTCTGACCTCATTGCAGGAAGACGTCAGCGCAGCTTTATCAAATCTCAATGCTCTTGCAAACAGGGTTTACAGCTACACCCACTCTGCCGTTGTAACCGACGACCTTGAAAAAGACTATCAGGATATAATCACGGCGAATCCCGACCTTGCGAACGTTTCCGCTGTCGGTCTGCTTGCGATTCTCAGCGACGGCGACACGGTTACAGCTCAGGGCAACCGTTTATTTATCAACGGCGCGGAGGAGCAGTCAGACTACTCTTTCAGCGGCGAAAATTCTCAAAACGGAATCGAATTTATAAAAGTATGGTTTTTTGAAAATAACGGCAGCCTGTCGCCGAAAAAGCCGGGCGGTATCGTTACAAAAATCATTTCAAAAACAAAGTCGGCAACGCCTGATTTGTCAAATGATTTTTTTGATTACGTTAATGAAATTGCATATGACACGATTCCGGCTAAAGCCCCGATCGCTGTAGAAAAACAGCACAATCTCAGTACAGTTTCAGGCAGCGATTATGTTTCGGCTGCAGTCAAAGAGTATAGCTGTAATGCCGCTAATTTAAGCTCTGTATATACAGCATTGATT
>CADAMY010000191.1 GCA_902789095.1 Oscillospiraceae bacterium
GAGCCATTCTGATACCGCCGAAGGGCTGGAGAGAGCGCTTGAAAGGCTTGTCCGTCTGAAGGCCGACGATCTTTTCAAGGTCCTTGTCAATATATCCCGCAGGATGTGAAGTTATAGTGGATACGACTTTTGTGTCCATATCGAGGACACCGCCGGCTTCCCTTTCCTGACGGGCAAGCTCCATGACCGTAGCCCAAAGCTTTTTGGTAGCTTCGGTAGGCGGAGCCAAAAAGCTGTCATCACCGTAGTACGGGGTATAATTATGCAGGATAAAGTTTCTGACCTCAACAGCGGCCTTGCTCCATCTTCCGGGGGTAAAGCCCTCCCATTCGGGCATGAATTCTCCGAACATACAGATCATCCTTTCATCCTAATACTATATATAGCGTACAAAGTCAAAGAACGGCACTATATATTTCCCTAAAGAATATAATAGCATATTTAAACGCATTAGTCAATGTCATTTGCATAAAATATAATCGTCTTAAATATTACAAATCTATACATATTAACTATCCTAAGTCCCGTAAATTCGGTACTGTAAAGAAAAAATATTTGACATATGGTTTAAACAGTGGTATAATACTCTTGAATATACAATTCGGAAGGGGGAGAAACCGTGAAGCTGAAAGAATACTTCGGAATGCTTGCTGCGGCATTTATCGGTCTTATGAAAAAGCTCGAAAAACTTTTCGGCAGGACTCGTTTTATAATGCTTCTCCTTGTCATTCTCCTTCTGAATCTTCTTTTTATCATCGATCTTATCCCAGAGCCGAAGTATGAAAGAAAAGATGACAGCAGTTCTTCAACTCCCGATGCAGCTGTTACTATTGAAAGCACTCCCCTGCCCGACAATTCCGTTTCTGACAGTTCGGCTGATGAGTCCGGATCGGATCATGAAAATGCATTGAAACCGCTTAAAACGCAGGTCGTGGAAGCTCTCGCAGGTTTTCCCGGTCTTTACAGAGTCGTCACCATTGACGCTCAGAAGAATGAAATGACTATTCATTCTCAGAAAGTCGAAGGCTTTGACGATGAATTCAGCGACCAGTTTTTTGGTATGATAAGGCGTGTTATCAATGCCGCCGCTGATGATATTGACGATTTTGCTCAGAAGGCTGAGGCTTTCAGCGTCAAAAAAAAGTTTACATACAGATACGGCTGGATGATAAAGCCGCTTGCAAAACTCATCAGAAAAATCAGAATCAGCACAGTTTGCAGACTCTGCAGAAAAGAATCAGGGCTGACTAAAGAAGAAATCAAAGCTTTGAAAGATTCAAAGGTCATGGATCTTGTTATTGATATGGCGATGAATCTGTATAAAGGCGACGGCAGGTTTTATCCCGATACCGCTGAGTATAAAGCAGCAATGGGCTTTGCGGCAGTGATAGACTCTTTTCTTGAAACGATAAAAATGCCGATAGGCAAATTCTTAAAAGGTATCGACTCGGTGTGCGACGTATTTGAGCCGCTGCTTTATAAAAAAGGGATTCCCGACGGCGACGCTGTTTTACCGATCAATGCAGATAAAACATTTGCGGAAAGTCTTTATCCGTCAGCACAGAGAATCAAAAGCAAAAAGGGCGCAGGAATACTCATAATACTTATCTTGATTGTTCTTATCCTTTTGCCGTTTGTTCCGCTTATCGCAGTTTTATTCGGTATCAGCGCTCTTATAAACTATATTAAATTTTATAAAAAAATAAAAGAATTAAATTAAGGTGAATTTATGCGTAAAAGAATTATGACGGTCGTTTCCGTAATATTGATTATATGCCTTGTTTCGGCGATAAGCGTTTTCGGCGTGAATTTTTATATGATACATTCGGCAGATAAATACGTTCTTTCGCTTGAAGAAGTTCAGAAGCTGGAAGACGTTGACTGCATACTGATTCTCGGATGTCTTGTAAAAAACGGCGATACTCCGAGCAAAATGCTTCAAGACAGGCTGACCGTAGGAATTTCGCTTTATAAGCTCGGCGTTGCGCCTAAAATAATTATGTCAGGCGATCACGGAACAAAAGAATATGACGAAGTGAACACTATGAAAAACTATGCTATTGAAAAGCAGGTCAGAGAAGACGATATTTTTATGGATCACGCAGGATTTTCAACTTATGAATCCATGTACCGCGCAAGAGATATTTTTTCTGCAAAAAAAATTGTAATCATAACTCAAGGGTATCATCTTTACCGTGCGGTTTATGACGCAAGGAAGCTCGGCATAGAAGCTTACGGAGTAATGAGCGATTTGCATCAGTACGGCAAAGCATTGTATAATACAGCCAGAGAATCAGCCGCAAGATGCAAGGACTTTATCTGGTGCATTTTTAAACCTGAGCCGACTTATCTCGGCGACAGAATTTCGCTTGCAGGCAGCGGCAACGTAACAAACGGATAGGAGAAAAGCTATGATAAATAACGTAATTGAACTTAAAAATTATTATGATTTAAAAGGCGGAAGGCTTACTGCTTTAACGGCGGATTATCCGTTCGACGAAAAAGGGCTTGACTGGCGCAGACCTGCTGTAATAATCGTTCCCGGCGGAGCATATTCCTTCTGCTCAAAAAGGGAAGGCGAGCCGGTCGGATTCAGATTTTTAGCAAACGGATACAACGTTTTTATCCTCGATTATTTATGCGAGCCTGACGGAGTTTATTATCCCGAACAGCTTCTTGAGCTTGCGTGCGCCGTGGACTACGTCCGCAAGAACGCGGAAAGCTACAACACAAATCCCGATGAAATATTTGCGGTAGGTTTCAGCGCAGGAGGACATCTGACTGCAAGCCTTGCCTCAGACTATAAAATCGCAAAATCTTTTTATCCCGGCGAGATCGACCCGAAGCTCAGCGCCGCAGGACTGATTTATCCCGTTATTTCAGATCTGCACGGTCATTGCGCTTCTCACGAAAATTTATTCGTTCACGCTCCCGAAGGGTATAAAGATAAATATTTCGGCTTTACAAGAACTGATGAGCGCGTCTGTGAAGATTCCTGCCCTGCGTATATTTTCTCAACGTTTGAGGATTCCTGCGTTTCAGCGCTCAATTCGCTGAAATATGCCGAAGCTTTGAAAAAGCAGGATATACCGTTTGAAATCCATATTTTCAAAGACGGAGATCACGGTATGGCAACGGCTGACAATGAAATAAATAACGATAACTCTCGTTTCAGCCGCAATCAGTCATGGACTAAGGAATGCGCCGACTTTTTCAGAAGCTTTTGCAAAGAAAGCTTTTAAAAAAAGCAATAATAATAACAAAAAGCAGCCTGCGGCAATTAATCTTTGCTGCAAGCTGCATTTTTTCTGTGTTTATACTGAAAGCTCGGCTTTTATTTCGCCGCTGTGATGTCTGTTGATTACGGGAACTGCAAAATCTCTGATAAATTCTTCAACCTGCGATACGCTTCTGCCTGTGTAAAGCGCCGGGTCAAGCTCTTTTTCGATTTCTTCAAGCGTGAGCGGGAAATTGTCGTCGTTCGCAATTCTTTCTATCAGATCGTTCTGACCGCCCTCAAGCTTTACTTTAGCCGCAGCAGCGTGAGAATGCTGACGCAGTAGCTCGTGCAGCTCCTGACGGTTGCCGCCTTTTTTGACGGATTTCATCAT
>CADAMY010000192.1 GCA_902789095.1 Oscillospiraceae bacterium
ACATCTTAATTTTTAACATTTTATTTTTGCTATCTTTTCGATAGCTTGTTTTCCTGCGCCATTTTTTATGGTGCTCTTAAATCACGTTCTTTCAAACTTATACTTCCTTTCGATAAAAAATATTATTTTAGGGCGGTAGAAGTACTTCGTTTTTGCCGTTAAACAAAAAGAGTAATCCTGTATTTATCATACACGATTACTCTGAATTTGTGGTCAGCTGGCAGCTGACTCATTTATAATTTTTGTGTGCTATAATATCTACATCATATTATTTGTGATATGCAGTCCGGCAAAAATCAGCACTATGCCAAGCAGAATGCTGAGTACGCCGAGAAAACGCATTATGTACTTTCCGTTTCGAGGGTTGTTGGGGCTAATTTTCTCCGACAGGCGGAATACGTCACCGAACAGAATATACGGAAATAATGTCCAGAAAAACAAAAAGTCTGCCATCAGGATAAGCTGTTGGATACGGTATTTCAGCTCGTATTGCATTATCAGAGGAAATCCCGCGATATATATCAGCAGCATAATCAGCCAAATGATGATGAACAACACGCTGATGATCTTTGGGAAAACGTGCTTGCTGCGGAAACCCGGCAGCGGTTGGAATGATCTGCGCGAGTTTGGCTTTTTCCCAAGCAAGACCATTTTCAATTCATCTGCGGACTGAAAACGCTTGCTTTCGTCGATCTCAATACACTGCTCGATCACGGGCTTCAGCGCGCCTTGATGCAGCTCCTCGTTTGGAAGCTTGCCCGTCAGAAGGTAATTGAGTAGCACTCCGCAGGCGTAAATATCCGCTGTGGCGCTTGTCTGCGCAAAGCCGAATTGCTCGGGAGAAGCGTAACCGGTTGTTCCGAGAACGGTAGTGTCCTTGCGCTGATTTGGTTTTGTTAAACGGCAAATGCTGTAGTCGATGATTTTTGCAGTGCCGTCGTTGGTGATCATAATGTTTTCGGGCTTTATGTCGCGGTGAACGATGCCTCGGCTGTGAAGCGCAGTCAGACCGTCGCAGATTTGGCAGAGTATTCTCTTTGCGGATTTGACGTCGAACAGCTGACCGCTATCCACCCGGAACGCAAGCGTTAAGCCGTTGATGTACTCGCACAGGGAGACGCAAACACCGTCCTGCAAGCGCAAATCATAGACTTCCATAAGATTGCGGTGCTTGATCCCGCATAAGGCTTGCAGAACAGGAAAGTCTCCGGACGGAGAGATCCGCCTGACCATCAACTGCCCTGTGACGTTGTTACGCACCAAGTCAATATTCCGGTGTATCCGCGCGACAAAAGAAAAATCCCATAACTGATATTGATTGGCAACCATATTGACCTCGTTTGTCTTTATTGGTAAACTATAAATATATTCTATCACAAAATATCGAAAAAGGAAGATGAAAAATGAAAAAGAGCACAGATGATTTAATGAACATCCTCAAACAGGCGCCGAGTGTTGACGATTACTTTGATCAAAACGACAGCGAGATATTCTTCGGCTCATTGAGCGAGATGATAGATTACTTCCTCGCGAGGAAGAATCTGACAAAAGCGGACGTAGTCAACGCCTCCGGAATAAATAAGGGATATTGCTACGAAATAATGTCCGGCAAGAGCACAAAGAATATATCTCGCGATAAGGTGATCATGCTCTGCTTTGGCTTAAAACTCACAGTCGACGAAGCGCAACAGCTCCTGAAAAAGAGCGGGTACGCGCCGTTATATGCCCGCGATACCAGGGATTCGATTATCATTTTCAGCCTTGAGAACCACATAAATATTGTCAGTACGAATATTAAGCTGGGAGAGTATAATCTTGAGATATTGGAGTGATGGGATCCGGCAAGGGCAAGTACGTATAAATAATTATATCGCACATATAATAATATAGCTATTATTGTTGACAAACACAAAAAAATCAACTATAATAATAGTACAATAATCAGTGTGATACTGATTCGGGCTGAACGTTATGTTCCAGGTCCACCACTTGGCGGGGAGACTCCCCGCCATTTTCTTTAGGGGATAGCAATGAAAGAATTGAGCATTTTTGTTGATGAATCAGGAGATTTCGGTTCATATAGCGTACATTCACCGTATTATTTATTTGCATTGGTTTTGCATGAACAAGCCGACGGAATAGATCAGGCTGTTGTTGAACTTGATAACAGAATTGACGAGCACGGGTTTCCGGTTCACGCAATTCATTCGGGTCCAATTATCCGCAATGAAGGTTTTTATAAAAACTTTGATCCCGAAGATCGTAAACGTTTGTTCAATGATATACTCTTTTTTACAAAAAAGGTCTCAATCAAATACCATATAGTTTCCGTAGATAAGAAACAAATCGAAGGCAAGAGGCGAATGATCGAACGGCTTTCCAAACAGTTTGCAATTTTTATCAGGGAGCATTTGGAATACTTTAGCGGTTTTGACAAGATTATTGTATATTACGATTATGGTCAAAGTGAAATCACGACAATATTAACTTCTGTACTTAACAGTTTTTTGGTAGACGTAGATTTTCGGCATGTTCAACCGCATCAGTATAAGCTGTTTCAGGTTGCCGATATGATTTGTACTTTGGAACTTTCAAAGCTGAAATATGATAGCGGTACATTGTCTCAATCGGAAGAAAACTTTTATGGCAGCCGCAGAAAATTCCGAGATTTCTATTATAAAACGATTAAGAAAAAGAAGATATAGATTATATCCCGCTTTTCAAAAGAGAGAGGAATAATTATTTTGTAATTGTTTCCGATTGAGTTTAAAATTTGCGACGCAGTAAACAAAGAAAACGCAATCTTGACGAATACGATTTTTAGGGAATAATATAGACAGGAAGATCAAAGAGGTGATTGGTTATGTGCACCAGCAAAGAAGCAATTGAAAATGCAGCGGCTTCTGTCGAAATGGAAGGATTTAAGGTTAGCGAACAGAGTAAAGTGTGGTGCGAGCAGTTGTTAAACCACGAAATTACTTTTGATCAATATTTAGCTTTAGCATTAAAGCGGGTGGGAGTGCCTGCATAATAAATTTTAATAACGAATTCTCGGAAAAAAGATCAAGCCCGCTTCGTCGTGAAGCGGGCTTATTATATAGACGGATATTTATAATAAATTCAATCTTTATTGTAATTTAAAAAAGTATCAGATGGCTTTTTTTAAGAGCTGAAATACGGTTTTCAAACACCTTATGAAATATTGCTGTAATATTGATGCTGTTGCAAATTCTTTTCGGAGTTTTGAGCTCGGTTTTGCATAATTTGACTTATTGACTTTCAAAAATCAAAACACGAAAAAAGGCTTGAAACCGACGTTTCAAGCCTGAGAAATCCAGTAATAATGCGGCAAAACCGCTTGCGGTTCCCGTTTGGAGACCGCTGCTCTACCAACTGAGCTATACCCCTAAATATATTATCGCTGCAAATGAACGCGTGTCACTTGCAAGAATTATAATAACACAGACACGTGTATTTGTCAAGATGTTTTCTTGATAAAAACGCGGAATCGTGTATGTGTTAAAATGATATGAACCAATAAAAAAGAGAAGTAACTTCAAAATATGGTATAATGAATTCACCACAAAAACATTACCGTAGAAAGAAGTAC
>CADAMY010000193.1 GCA_902789095.1 Oscillospiraceae bacterium
AAGTACCTATTTTGCCGCATCCGACAACAATTATATTCATACTTAACCTATCCTTTTTTTACAAAGTAAACCAATTCTATCACTTATGTATATAAAATTCAAGTGGTAAAATGAATTTTGAATTTTTGTAAGATATATGTTGACAAAAGAAAAATACTATGATATTCTGTATGCATAGGAAATCTATGTATATATGAAACGGAGGTAATTTTATGACAATCAGCAAAGAACTTATGAAAGGCAGCACGGCGATGCTCGTTCTTTCGGTAATCTCAAACGAGGATATGTACGGCTACCGCATTATCAAGGAGCTTGAGTCAAGGTCACAGAACGTTTTCAGCCTTAAAGAGGGAACGCTCTACCCTGTTCTGCACTCAATGGAGGAAGACGGACTGCTGACATCCTACTGGGTTGACGTTGAAAACCGCAAGCGCAAGTATTATCACATCACCCATAAGGGAAAGAAACAGCTTAAAGAAAAAGCGGAAGAATTTAAAACGTATTCAGCCGCAGTAGGTCGGGTATTGAATTTCGCCTGAGGTGACTGATATGGCAGATAATAATTATATTGAAAAGATCGTATCGCATATAAAAGATAAAAATAAGAAAGAAGCTTCGGCGGCGGAGCTTACCGACCATTATATCGAGCGTCAGAAATGGTATGAGGATTCGGGATTTGATGAAGATACAGCCGCCGAAAAAGCGGAAGAAGACATCGGCGACCCTGACGTTATAGGCGAACAGCTTGCCGCAGACACAGGAAAGCACAGACAAGACTGGTTATTTATGCCGTTTGCGATTGCGTTTATGATTTATCGTTTTGTTCTGGAAAAATATACTGTTGAATGGTTTTCGCTTGATTATTTTCTGAACTTTGCGATGACGATAACGCTGCTGATTCTGTTTATCCGCTCGCTTGCGAAGCGTATTCCTCTTACGGCGGCGGCATCGTGCATCATGATGTTTTTGATAAAACCGACCTACTTCATCGGCAATCTTGCCTCATTGATCGGCGGAACCGACGTTACGTCTGAGTTCTTCATGCCGGTCCCGCTATATGCTGACGGTCGGCTTCCTATGTACAGTCTGAATCCGATATCTTCCGCCCTTGCGCTCGCTTATTCAGATAAAGCGGAAAATATTTCAACCGCACTATCGGTAATCTTCGTGGCAATTCTTGTTTTCGGTATGGTTTCGGCTGTTGTGATAAGCATAAGAGTCAGAAAGTTTAAAAACACTCTTAAAGATTATAAAACCGCTATCGCCGTCAAATGGATTTTTACGGCTGTGATAATTATCACCGTTCTGACCGTCGGTATTCAGACAGTTAAAATATTGACCTTTGAATCCAGTTATCAATCGTCAGCCGCATCGGAGCTTGCTCAGATCAACTCGCAGATTTTTAAAGAAATCGAGCTTTACCATTCCGACAAAGATAACTATGAAACAAACGCCGATTATTATAACAACACGGAAAAATATCTGAGTGAAGGAACGTATACTCACAAAAACATTGTGCCTGCTTATTTCGCCCAGTCATTCACTCATGAATTAAACGGATTCAGCGGCAGGAAACTCAGACTCTGCAGCCGTGAGTTCGGCGAAAAAGTTGTTCGCTTTGCAAAAAGCGGCAAGTTCCTTGAAGACGCTCCGTCGCCGTACTGGATAGTTTATGATTATCAGCACGATAAGCTTACCGCAATCTATGACTGCGATTATTACGGTACAATGTACTTTGAATTTGTTTACAAAGACGGCAGATTCGAGCGAACGGAAAACTACAAAATCAGAAAAGAAGCGGACATACATTTCACGCCCGAACAGCAGAAAATGTATGACGAAGCTTTGAGGGAATACAATATCGAGCGCTATCTTTATCCGGAGGACAGAAATCCCGGCGTGAATATTGAATACAAAAACAAAATCTACGGCATAAGCGCCATGGAGCCGGGCGGAAATTTTGAAGTATATCAGTACTGCAGACCTGATGAGGATAACGAATCAGTCGAAATCATTCCCGATTCCGCAAACAAAACGGAGGTTGTTTCAGTATCATTCAAAGACGGTAAAGCAGTGATAAACTATGTCTGCCCTATAAATACTTTCGGTTCAGGATATTTTCTGGGCTTTTCGGATATTCACGATGACGGCAGCTTCAGCTTTTCGGCGGATACGTTTTTTGACAGTTACAGTACGCTGTTTTCCGACGCGGCATACAGAAGGATCCCGTTATGGAGGGGAAGCTATTTCCTTTATGAAAAGTTCTTTTATCTGTACTGATAAAGTCAACGGCGGCGAGCTTCATAATCTATGCACTTTTGTCAAAAAAACAATGCACTTTTGTTCTTTGGGTTGAATTAATGATTTTTATTATTTATAATGGCGTTGAAACGTGTTTTTGTACGCTTTCAAAATATTGATCAATGTAAATTCAGCCGCAAAAAATCGACCGTTCAGACAAAGACCTGCTGATCTTAATTTTAATATGTTATACTTACTGCAGTTTTCACAGAAAGCGGTGATGAACATGGTTCCCTGCATTTTGAACTATTAAATAAAACTTATTAAAGGATGGTTATCTATGAAAAAAATAATACCAATTATCGCTGTTGTTATATTAATTGCATTGGCTATAAATGCGGTTTTGCCTCAACAATACAGCCCTGCTTTTGATTCGTCTATGATCGTAGAAGGCACAGAGTTCCGGAGTCCGTTTGTCAAAATTCATAACAAAGAATACTGTGTGTTTTCTTGTGTCATAAAGGATGCGGACGCAGATGGAAATGATATTTTCACCATTTCGACGATGGAGCGGTATGGAATTCTTCATAACAAAGAAAAATTTAAAACGGATACTGAGATTCCTTTAGAAGACTTGATTGATCCGCAATACAAAAATATAAGCACTGTCTACGATTGTGAAATAAAAAAAGGAAATCATTATTATGGGTTTGTATATGCCGGAATTGCACCGCTTAACTGCAAAGAAATTATTATTAACGGTCAAAAAGCGGGGATTGAAAAAATGTCTTTGATGATTAATGGAAAACAGACGGAGTTTATGCTGTATTATTGTATTATTGATTCTGAATCATATATAGAGCAGACAGAGATTATTTGCATAGACTCACACGGCGAACAACATGTAATTAGTTAAACAAGAAGTTGATTGTTATATCAAACCTCATGCATTTTGAATATCTCAATTGGCAGGAGGAATTCCCCTTGACAACACCACTTAATAAAGGATGGGTATCTATGAAAAAAATAATATCATTTTTACTTATTATATCGTTTCTTCTGCCATTGATACCTATACAGGTGTTTGCAGAATCTGACAATGGCAGACTGCCCGATTATCATAAAGAAGATATAATCGAGGACGACGGTACAAAATACCGCAAGGTATATGATGATGACGGCAACGAGGTCGAGCTTGACAGAACAATAAATGTGAACACAGACAGCGTTGAGGAAGGAGACCCTCTGCCCGAAACTTATGACTCAAGAGATTATGACAGAGTAACAAGAACAAAGAATCAGGGCAGTAACGGAACCTGCTGGGCTCACGGATTCTGCGGTGCCGCCGAGTCAAGCCTTATCTCTGAAGCACACCTTGCATATTTCAGAAGTGAAAACTATGATGAAACATCTGACAATCCTGCGTTAAAGGATAAATTTACCCGTGCGAACTTTGAAAATTTCCTGACATTCGGAGGAAATGATTATCATTCCATGGCAACGGTTGCGCGCTGGTCAGGTTTTGTTGATAATGCAGAATACTTATCAAGTACAAACAGATTCAAAAGCTCTTTTTCAAGGCATAATGTATTCAGTCATAAATACGATCTTGATAATGCAAAGATATACTACAATGATCAGCGTGACGAAATAAAGCAGGCAATTATGCGAAGCGGTGCGGTCACCCTGTCTTTTTACTTTGATTCAAACTTCTTAAAAATTGATTATGGTCTCAGAGCATTTTATTTCTATCAAAATAAATATGATTACGCAAATCACGAAGTTCTTGCAATAGGTTGGGACGATAACTTTTCAAGATTCAATTATGCTGCCGAGGGTGTTCCCGGCGGCGAATACCAACGTCCGCCCGCTGACGGTGCGTGGCTCATCAAAAACAGTTGGGGCGACAGCGCTGACTATATCTGGATATCGTACTATGACACGAGCTTGACTGATTTTGCTGAGCTGAAAGTTTCCCCGTCCGGAAAGTATGACAATAACTATCAGTACGACGGCACATTCTGCACGGGCGGTATGGGATTTACAGACACTGTTTACGGTGCAAATGTTTTCACTGCAAAAGGCACTGAAAACGTAAAAGGCTGCGGATTTTACGCTTTTGATGCTGTTGATTATAACGTTACTGCATCGGTTTACACCGGATTAACTGATGCAAACAATCCTGCCAGCGGTACGCTTTCTGCAACCAAAGATATGCAGATTTCACATGAGGGATATTATACACTGGATTTTGACACGGAAACACCGTTGAACGAAGGCGATTTGTTCTCAATAGTTTTGCAGTATTCTTCCGGCAGCGATTCCGCAAGACTGCCTTATGAAGATAAAACTTCATGGGAATACAATTATTTTGCTGAGAAAGGACAAAGCTTCTTTTCTCACGACGGTGAAAACTGGACGGATATCACCGACGAAGAGGACAAAGGCAATATCCCTATCAAAGCGTTTACGGTTGACGTTTATCCCGATGAAATCAGCAGAATCCAAATCAAGCAGATGCCGAAGCGTAATTACTATTGTGCAGAGGATATGTACGGTATAGACGAAGAAGAACTTGATATATCAGATCTTATCGTTGAAGCAGTGCTGAAAGACGGATCAACCTGCGTAATACCGAATTACAAGCTGCAATTCAGCAAAATGGGCAAAGTGTTCAGAGATCCTGAGGAGCCGACGATAACAGTAAGCTACCGTGATTTCAAAACGAGCTTCAAAATTTATATCGAATACAGAACATGCACAGACTATGAAATGATAAGTCCGCCGAATAAGCTGACATATTACACAGGAGATACTTTGGATTTGGAAGGCCTTAAAATTCTGATGCATTTCAATGACGGAAGAAGTGATGTGATTGAAGGAGAATGGTCTGCCCGAATAAGAGATTGTTCATTAACCTTTAGTGACGGAACATCAAAACACTATAACAAAAAGAACACATCGCTGGATGTTGCAGGTAAGCAAACCGTGGAGTTGATCTTTTTCACCGATCAAAACAGTACAGTAAAGGCGAATTTTGCTACCGTTGAGTTTGAGATAAACGTTATACCGCTTGAAGTAACAATACTTTCGCTGAAATATCCGGATAAATCGCGTAATTATTATCTGGGACAAAAATATACTTGGGAAAAAGTGATTGTAGAATATAATAGTGGTGCAACAGAAGAAATAAGTGACGGATATACCGTAACAGGCTATAACCCGACAAAAGCAGGTACACAAACTATAACGATTGAGTATAAGGGTGCGACACTGACTTACGATATATTTGAACCCGGCGGAAACTACAAAACGGAGTATTATCAAAGGAAAGGATATCATCTTGAAACATTTACATCAGATAACTTTGATTTACTCCTCATATGTGAAGACGGACAAGTAAGAAATTCATCCCGTGCAGATGTAAAGTTTTCTGGATTCAACTACAATATTCCCGGAAGGCATAAGATAACAGTATCATATTATGGCTTTGAGACATATTATTATATTTATAATCACAGTTATTATTATGATGAAAAACTTACATTTGATAATGTTGACCTGTATCTGTACGGAAAAGAAAAGGGCAAAACTCTTGATGAATATTTAACAACAACCCGTTTCTTTTTCTCAAAGGACGATGAAGTAACCGGCTCAGTTATAAATTTAATGGGAAGGTCAGGCTTTTATGATACTTATGTTCTAAAAACATACACACTTGTCATCTTCGGCGATGTAAATTGTGATGGTGAATATGACGGAAGAGATTCTGTAATGCTCAACTGCATTGTCAACGGTATGCTCACAAAAGAACAGGTCGGTGACGCTGTTTGGAAAGCAGCCGACTGCAACCACGACGGTGAGATTAATGAAGCTGATATAGAACTTCTCAATAGTGCAGGTGTATTAACTTCAGACATTTC
>CADAMY010000194.1 GCA_902789095.1 Oscillospiraceae bacterium
CGGGTTGATGATTCTGCTGAGAGAAAATATGTATCTGAATATAGCTTTGAGCGTAATATATATCTATGCTGTATACGCTATGATTTACAGACAGGCAAAACTGAATTCTGATTGATATTTAAATATAAAAAAAGCTGATACGCACCGTATAAGGAACGTATCAGCTTTATATTTTTGTTCAGTTTAGTTGAGTGTAATAAGGTCAATTGCTCCGACCGGGCAGCCTTCGGCGCATTTACCGCATCCGGTGCATTTGGTCGAATCAATTTTTGCGCAGAAGTTTTCAACCTTTACTGCGTCAAATTCGCAAGCTTTAACGCATTTCATACAGCCTATGCAGCCCGTTTTACATTCTTTTCTCGTAAGAGCGCCTTTATCTTTGTTGGCGCAGAGAACGGCCGCCTTTGTTTCGTGCAGCGGCAGCATTCTGATGAGTGAATTCGGGCAGGTCTTAACGCACTGTTTACATGCGCGGCAGGCGAGAGGATTGATTCTTGCAACGCCGTCACAGATATGTATTGCGTCATACTGACACGCTTTTACGCAGTCGCCGTAACCGATACAGCCGTATATGCAGTCCTTCGGACCGCCGAAAAGCTGTTTTGCCATTTTGCAGGATTCAATACCCTGATAGATCATTTTGGTGCCGGTATTCGTTCTGTTGCCCTGGCAGAGAACTACTGCCGCCATAGGCTTGACTTCGCCGGCTTCCAGACCGGTTATCTTTGCTATTTCTTTTGATACGTCGCTGCCGCCGGGGGCGCAGAGAGTAGTATTCTTTGTAATGCCTTTTGAAAGAGCGGAGGCATATCCGTCACAGCCGGAAAATCCGCATGCGCCGCAGTTTGCGCCGGGCAGACATTCACGGATATCCTCGGCTTTTTTATCAACGGGAACAGCCATCAGAACAGACGCTATCGCTAATCCCAGACCGAGAACAAGTCCGAGACCGGCCACTATTGCAACAGCTATAAGTATAGGAGTAAAATTCATAATCGGGACCTCCTTAGCTGAACATATTCTCTACGATTCCTGCGAATCCGAGGAACGAAAGAGAAGTAAGTGAAGCGGCAACGAGCGTTATGGGCAGTCCCTTTAAGAATTTCGGAACGTCGCAGGATTCAAGTCTTGAACGCACGCCGGCAAACATTACCATAGCGAGCATAAAGCCGAGACCTGCGCCAAGCGAACACATCATCGCACGGCCGAAGTTTGCAAAAGTACCGCTGTAACCGTTTGTGTCGATGTTGAGAAGTACAACGCCGAGAACAGCGCAGTTTGTTGTGATAAGCGGAAGATAAATTCCAAGCGCATTGTAAAGCGAAGGAATGTACTTTTTGAGAGTGATTTCAACGAGCTGAACGAGTGCGGCAATAACAAGAATAAATACGATAGTTTCAAGATACTGCAGACCCGTTGCAACAAGAAGATTGTAAATAGGGTAGGTAACGGCAGTTGCTATGAGCATAACGAATATAACCGCCGCAGACATTCCCACCGCCGTATTCAGCTTTTTGGATACGCCGAGGAACGGGCAAATACCGAGGAATTTTGAAAGAATGAAGTTCTGGGTAAGTATGTACGTTACCAGAATGGAAAGCAGTTCTTTTGAATAACTCATTTTGCCGCCTCCTCTTCATTAGATTCGCAGTTTTCTTTATCTTTTATTGAGCAGTGGTTTGCCATCGGGCAGTTTTCACAGCCGTGAAGTTCCGCCTTCGGAAGACCTTTGCCTTCTGCGAGTTTATTGGCGCATGCCATCAGCAGACCGAATACAAAGAATCCGCCGGGAGCGAGAACGAATATAAGCATCGGATTCTGAGAGAGGAAAGGAATTGCAAATCCGCTTCCAGAATTGATAGAAGCGATACCTGAAAGGAACGTGCCGCTTCCGAGAGTTTCTCTGATAAGACCCATGCAGAAAAGCGCCGCTGTAAAACCGATTCCCATTCCGAGTCCGTCAACTGCGCTTGCGGCAACTTTATTTTTGCCTGCAAAAGCTTCAGCTCTGCCGAGGATAATGCAGTTAACAACTATCAGCGGAAGATAAACGCCGAGCTGATCGTTGAGAGAGGGGAGAAATGCTTTTACTATCATCTGAACGATGGTAACGAATGATGCGATAACAACGATGTAAGCAGGAATTCTGACTTTTGAAGGAATGACCTTTCTCAGCAGACTTATAACGATGTTTGAGCATACAAGAACAGCCGTTGCAGAAGCGCCCATACCGACAGCGCTTACTACCGACGTTGTAACGGCAAGAGTCGGGCATGTTCCGAGAACGAGCCTTAATACAGGATTTTCTTTAATCAGACCTTTTGTAAATTCTTGTCTGAGAGTTTTCTTTTCAGCCATTTACCGCATCTCCTTTCCCATATTTTTCTTCAAAGATCGCAAGAGCGGTGTTAACGCCTTTTGTGGTTGCCTTTGAAGTAATCGTAGCGCCGGTGAGAGCTTTTATCTCGTTTTCGCCGGGAGTGTTTTTATTGACGGTAATCCCTTTGATGAGCCCGACAAACTGATCTTTGAATGTCTGCTTTGTCGCGTTCATTCCGAGACCTACGGTTTCGCTGATTTCAAGGAATTCAACGCCCGTAACCTTGCCTTGAGTATCTATTCCTGTCATAGTGCTGATCTTTCCGCCGTAGCCCGCTGATTCCGTGATGAAAACATATCCGATAACGTTTCCGTCACTATCAAGAGCCGAGATACAGCTGTAAGGAGCTGTTGTTCCGTCAAAAGTGTATGTATCTTCTTCTTTTTCGCCGAATGAAACAGCGTCTTTCATAACTATTTTTCTGCTTGCTTCTTCGGTGGCTATTGCATTCTGCTCTATCTTTTCCTCAGTAACTGCGTTTGCAGCGCCCAGTAATGCGGCGGCAACAAGGCAAATAAGGAAGAGCGAGATGGTGGGAATAAGAATTGCTTTTTTCATGCCGCTTTATCCTCCTTTGCTTTTCTTTTCTTTTCAGTGCCGAAAGGTTTGGGAGTTGTGAGCGCTTCGATGTGAGGTACGAGAATGTTCATAAGAACTATCGCAAAGCTTACGCCTTCAGGAAGGTTGCCGAAGCATCTGATAAGCGAGGCGATAAGACCGCAGCCTATACCGAAAATTATCTTTCCTTTAAAGCTTATAGGTGAAGTCGTGTAGTCAGTCGCCATAAAAATCGCACCGAGCAAAAGACCTCCGCTCAGAAGCTGATACGCTGTAAACTGCATATCAAATCCGCTCTTAACAGCCATGAATACAGCAACAGTTCCGATAAATGTAAGCGGAATTACAGGAGAAATAACTTTTCTTATAATAAGATAAATTCCGCCGAGCAAAAGAGCCGCTGCGCAGACTTCGCCGAGACATCCTGCTCTGTTTCCTAAAAACATATCCATAAGTGACGGAAGATTATCTGTTGTGAATTCTCCTGCGTCGTTATACATTGAAGCCAGAGGAGACGCGGTTGTGATCGCTTCGGTTTTGTATGACAGCGGTTTAACCCACGTTGCCATAGCTGACGGGAAGGATGACAGAAGAATGATTCTTGCGCCGAGCGCAGGATTGATGAAATTCTGAGCAGAAGTCCCGTAACAACGGCGCTCAGATCGCCTATTGTATTGGAACGCTTCATAACTTTTCTTGAAACAAATTCGGCAAGCACACAGCTTGCAACGCATACGAGGCATACAAGCGCGGCGTCAAGACCGAAAAGATAGAATGATGCAAGCATTGAAGGACACAGCGCAATAATAACGTCCAGCATAATGCCCTTTGTGGTTTTCGGTGAGCGGATGTGAGGAGAAGCGCTTACCGTAAGTTTATTGTTTATTTCACTCATTTTGAAGCACCTGCCTCTCTTAAAAATGCTTTAGCGGCTCTCATGGACTGAACAAGCGGTTTCTTTGCAGGGCAGGAGTATGCGCAGCTTCCGCATTCCATACAAACCATGATCCCTGCTTTTTCAAGCGCTTCGGCGTTGCCTGATTTTGTATATCTTTCTATCAGAGTCGGCATAAGACTCATCGGGCAGGCTGCGGCGCATCTGCCGCATCTTATGCAGTCGGTTTCCTGCTGAGTGAAAAGATCCTTTTTGGTAAAAGCAAGAACAGCATTGTTGTTTTTGATTACAGGAAGGTCGGTGTTAACTATTGAAAGTCCCATCATAGGACCGCCTGTAATTATTTTCTGAGGCTCTTCTGTAAATCCGCCGCAGAAATCAACGATCTCGCTTATGTTGGTGCCGAGAGGAACTCTTACATTTTTAGGCTCTTTTATAGCCGAGCCGGCTATTGTCAGCGAACGGCTTACGAGAGGTTTGCCTGTTTTAATGTATCTTGCAACAAAAGCTACTGACGCAACGTTCATAACGATACATCCGACGTCTGCGGGAAGTTTTCCGGGCGGAACTTTTCTGCCTGTTGCGGACTGAACCATCATCTTTTCAGCACCCTGAGGGTATTTGCTTTCAAGCGACATCAGTTTAACTTCGTTGCGAACGTCAAAGCTGTTGTCTGCAATATTTTTAAGAACTTCAATAGCTTTGGGCTTGTTGTTTTCTACTGCGATAACAACGTTCTTTATTTTAAGCATATCCTTGATTATAGTAATTCCCGAAAGAATATCCCAGGAGTTTTCTATACATTCACGGTAGTCTACCGTTATGTAAGGCTCGCACTCAGCGGCGTTTACAACGAGCGTGTCAACGTGCTTATCGGGCGGAACGTTGAGTTTAACGTTGGTCGGAAATCCGCCGCCGCCGAGACCTACAAGACCTGATTCGCGTATCGCCTTGAGGAATTCCTCCTTTGTGTATGCTTTCGGAGGCTTTATTCCTTCATAAGGTCTCATTTCGCCGTCAGATTCAATCGTGACGCCCTGAACAACGTTGCCGTTAGGGAGCTTTACGTTGCCGATTGATGTGACCTTACCTGAGATGCTTGCGTGAACCGGAGCGCTGACGAATTTGTCGCTGTCGCCTATGACCTGACCTACGCTGACAATATCGCCAACCTTGACGCACGGTGTACACGGAGCGCCGATATGCTGCTGCATCGGCAGAGTTACCTTCTGAGGTGCGGGCATACGTACAACGTCAAGCTCCGCCGTACCTTTGCTGTGGTCGACTTTTACGCCGCCGCGCACCTTTTTTACGGCATTTAGAACGCCGTCAATTCTGATTTTACTCATTTTTGATCTCCTGTCTTTTTATTAGTGCGGAAAATATAGTCTTTCTGTTTATTTAAAGCAGGTAAAATGTATTTAAGAATTGTACCTGTTATAAAACCTGTTATAAGTGATGCGATCATCAGGAACGGACCGTATCCTGTAAAAACCGAAACTGTACCGAGAATTACCGATGCGATACACAACTGGCCGAGATTGTGCAGAACGGCGCATACCATACCTATTCCGATATATCCGAGTTTCAGCCTGTCTGTTTTAAAAAGTATAATTGCCGCCGTGCCGCTGAGAATCCCTCCCGCAAGGCTCATCCAGAACGCTGTGAATCCTCTTGTTACTCCTGCAAAAAGCGCTTTTAAAATAATAATGAATAATGTCTGAGGAATGCTCAGAGCCTGAGCCGAAAACATAACCGCAATGTTTGAAAATCCCGGCTTTGCTCCCGGCGGAAAACCGCTTACTGCGGGAATAAGGCTTTCAAGATACGACAGCGCCAATGCCTGCGACGTCAGCAAAGCGGTGAGCGCAATCTGTTTTGTTTTACTGTTCTTCATATCGAATACCTAATATGTGATTATCTGAGGCGTATCGCCTTTACTGCTTTTTTCACCTTTGATTCTTATTACCGTTTTTGCCGGCAGACATACAGCCGCGTCTCCGGGCGAATCAAGCCAGCCGCATTTCTGGCAGAGCTTGTCTTTGCATTCAGCGTTCAGTACGCAAATTCTGCCGTTTTCCATTCTTACCGTTATTTCAGGTGAACAGGGGAGAGTAATATCTCTGAACCCTTGAATACTGTCAAGCTCATACGTCATCGCCGTCTCTTTGCCGTCAATAATAATCTCTGCAACAAGCTTTTCAGATTTTAAAAAATGAGGTATAAGCAGCACAATAGCAATAAGACTTACCGCTGCGATAACAATAAGATCGTTTCTTTCAAAAAGTTTTTTCATTTTATTTCACCGTAAAGCTGTTATCGGT
>CADAMY010000195.1 GCA_902789095.1 Oscillospiraceae bacterium
TTCAATATTCCAATCAGCGATTTTACGCTTGGCGAGCATACGATCACTTTTTTTGCTCAATGCGGCGAATATAAAAAGACAATAACCACGTCGGATTTCAAAGTGATTTCTTCAAGCTCCGATCAGCAGTATTCAAACGATAAATATATTTCAGGTGAATATCTGATAGAATCGACGGAGCCCGTGCGTATCAGCGGCTGGGCTTTTGACCGCAACGGTAATGACGTGACCTGCTTTTACAGAATAGACGATATGCCTATGATTGAGCTGGTGAAAGTAACGAGAAATGACGTAAAATCCGTTTATCCCGAATGTCAGCAGACAAACTGCGGATACAATGAGGATATATCATTGTCTGGGCTCTCAAAAGGAGAGCATAAATTCCGCATCTATACCCTCAGCGGCAGAGCTCTTAGTGTAATCAAAGAGACGGATTTTATAATGGTGAGCAGTACGGGCGTTATTAAAATCCATTCTGATTTTGCTCCTGATAAAACGTATAACCTCGGCGAGAACGCTTATGTCAACGTTCAGGGCTGGGGATACAATACAAGCGGCTCTGCCGTTAAGTTTTACGGCAGCTTTGATAACGGAAAGCAGTTTTATATAACTCCTGAAAACAGAACAGACGTTTTCAATTCCGAGGATGAATGCTATACGCTCGAATGCGGATATAAACAGAGGATTTTTATAGGCAATCTGCCGGCAGGCAATCATAAATTTACAATAAAAGCCGTAAGCGGCAATCAGAGCAAGACGGCTGAGTCAACTTTCAGTATTGTAAGACCGGATTATACGGTTCGTTTTGATCTCAACGGCGGGTCGGGCGGTATAAACAGTATTACTAAAACCTACGGAAAAAATATTGTTCTGCCCAAGACCGAGCCTGTCAGGGCGTACTACCGCTTTAGAGGCTGGTGCGCTTCGCAGGACGGAAAAGGCGAAAAATACAACCCCGGCGAAGAGTTCAGGCAGAACGAAAATACTGTTCTTTATGCGGTATGGGAAAGGGATACGTTCCTGCCAAAAGAAGATTCGGGCATAGCCGTTGACCTGAAAAACGTTCTTATTTACGGAGCTGAAAACTATAATAACGATTCTTCATCATTCAAAGACGGATTTTATAACACGAACGTTCAGATTCAGTCTGATAGTATTGTAACTTCAACGCCTGTCAGCTTGACAGATTCGGGAGCGGCTTATCTTACGGCTCAGGCGGTCATTTTGGGGGACGCCGACTGCAACGGTAAAGCTGATGCAAGAGATGCCGTAATAGCAGCGTGTATAAGCGAGGGAATGCTCAGCACATACAGTAAGGCTGTTTTCAATGCGGCGGATTGCAAACGTGACGGAAAAATCGACGACAGCGACTTTTCCGTCATGAATAATTCAGGACTTCTGCTGGTAAGACCCGATTCTTCGGGAATCTCTTCATGCGGATTTTATGATACTGAGTTTGATGTCAAAGAAAATCATGACGCTCCGTATGGCTCGCTTGTTATTGACGGAGCCGACAGCGGAAGTTTACCCGAAAAGAGCGGAAATAAAACGACGTATTATATTGATGCCGACGTTTCCGATTTCAACTTTTTCGGCTTAAGGTATACTTCCGAAGCTTATTATAAAGGCACCCTCACATATACCGTAAACGGTGATAATCACAGCGAAGACTTTTTCCTTGAGCCTTCGCACGGCAAAAACGATTTTTATTCTTTCATCGACGGAGTATTTGAAGGAACAAGGAGCAATCATCTTGCTTCACTCAGTTTTGAGCCGCTTGATAATGCGGAAGACGGAATTGAAGTTTACGGATTATCATTATTCAACCGTGCAGTACCTGAAAAGGTAGTATATCTTAGCACCGATAAAATTAAAATCGGCGTCAATCTTGACTGGGGCGGCTCGCTTAGCTGCTATGAAGACCTTGATTCGTCCGTTCAGGCGGTATCGGATAACGGAATTATCAGAATAGATTCAAACGCAGGCGAGCGATATTCGGCGGAAGTGCTTTCTGAAAGCGTGAATCTTGTCAACTGTCACGATGCCGGCAGACTCGTTCAGCAGTCTTATTACGGCACAAGGAATTACGATATGGGCTTTTTTAACGGTCACTACTGCGCATATAATCCCGTTCAGGGCGGCAATATGTATAATGACAGCAGTAAGATTGTAGATGTGAGAACAGTCGGCGACACCCTTTATATCAAATGCCGTCCGCTTGACTGGGCAAAGGCTAAGGAGTATATTACGGATTCTTATATGGAGGCTGAGTACACGATCAGCGGCGATATGCTTAAAACAAGCTGCAGGTTTACCGATTTTTCAGGATATGACCCGGCGTATGCAGGGCAGGAGCTTCCTGCGTTTTACAGCGCCGCCACGCTTGACAGATTCGTTTATTACGGCGGAAGTGATCCGTGGAATGACGGTGAACTCAGCGAAGCCACGGGACTTGACGAATATCTTTATGCTCATTATCCGACCTTTAAATCTTCGGAAAACTGGGGAGCGCTTACCGGTGAGTTTGATGACAGCTTCAGCATAGGGCTATATATTCCCGGAGTAGATACAATAGCCGCAGGCATATACGGCTCGCTCACTAATCAGAATGAAAATCCCGGCACGTCGGATTCCACGTCATATCTTTCGGGTGTTCGGGCGTTCGTTTTCAGAAGCTTTGAGCCTATTGAGTATGATTTTTACGTCGCAACAGGCACAGTCGGGCATATAAGAGATACTTTCAGAAATATTGCAGAATAAAATCAGCACCGTAATGATTGATTCATCACGGTGCTATTTGCTGTCAATAATTATTCTTTTTTATTTCAAATTCGCTTTTCGGGTGCGAGCATACGGGGCAGGTGTCGGGCGCTTTCTTATCAATCACGTTATATCCGCATTTTCGGCATTCCCAATGCGCTTCGCCGTCTTTTTCAAAAACGTGATTTGTCTGAACGTTTTCAAGCAGCTTTCTGAATCTTTCTTCGTGATGCTTTTCGATTTCACCTATCATTCTGAATTTGTCGGCAATATCGTTGAATCCTTCGTCACGGGCGTCCTGTTCATAATCTGAGTACATATCCGACCATTCATAGTGTTCTCCGTCTGCACTTACCTGCAGATTCTGCGGATTAGCGCATAAATTACCGAGCATTTTCATCCATATTTCAGCGTGTTCCTTTTCGTTTTTTGCCGTGTCTTCAAATATTGCGGCTATCTGTTCATATCCTTCGTCCTTTGCTTTCTGTGAAAAAATCATATAACGGCAGTAGTTCTTACATTCTGCGTCAAAAGCCGCTTTGAGCGCTGCCTGTGTTTTGGAATTCTGCATATCCATAAAACCAACTCCTTCGGTTTTATTATTTACAGTTAAGCTGAAATAATACAAAAAATCAGCCGGACTTTTGGTGTCTGTAATAAAAAAGGCGACTGAATAAAACTCAGCCGCCGTCTTTAATCATCTATACAAATCAGAATTTGTATCACAGAACCATCAGCAATGTTCCGGCTCCAATCAGGATACACCCCATCACTGACTTAAAAGTAAATTCTTCATGCAGAAAAAC
>CADAMY010000196.1 GCA_902789095.1 Oscillospiraceae bacterium
CTGAATATCGTTTGTAAGATAAGTAAAGGTTACTTTTACTATGGTGTTATCGTTCGGAATAACGAGCTTACCCTTACAGCCTGTTCCGCTGAACGGGAAAGGATGAGACGTTGAAACACAGGCTGAGAGCGTACCCCATACAGATACCACAAACTCATATTCACCGGCATAAGGCATAACGAAACTCAGGGAATACTTTCCGTCGCCAACGTAATACATTCTTGTTATTTCGCTGTTTGAATCATTTTTTACAGCGCCTACATACGGCTGAAAGCTGCCGTAAAGCACAACTTTTTCGGGGAATCTCACGCCTGTTTCCGGGTCGTCGATATCCTTTGCGCCGAAATCGAGTATACCGCTCGGATTTGCGTATTTACGGTATTTTTCATACCCTTCGCTGAGTATCTCCTTAATCTTATCTTCCTGTGAAAAACCGTTTTTGCAGTTTTCCGATTTATTGTTGAACTGATAAAACGGATAATTGTCAACGACTTCTCCGCTTTCAGCAGGTCGTCTGACAGGGAAAGCAAAGAATGCGTCAGGGTTATTGACGGCGGTCCACCTCATTGTGTAATCAAGGAATTTATTTCTTTCTTCTTCGCTCTGGTTGGCAAACCACGAAATCTGGTCGCCGCCCCACCATTGCTCCCATGCTCGCTCTTCATAGCTTAAATTTTCATAAGCCCATTTATCTCTGCCGCCCCAGTTGTCAAATTCATACAGAATCGGAAGCGCCTTTTCATATACGCCCTCCGGAGAGATTCCGCCGCCGGATTTGCCTTCACGAACAAGCACGAGCTTTTCTCCGTCTCTGTCAAGAATCGGGAATCGAGTGAGCGGTATTGCATTATAATCGAGCAGACTTTTTCCGTTCACAACAAGAGAATGGGAATGGGCGTCAAATATGACCTTGTGCCTGCGGGCATTTTTCTTTCCGTATTCACGAAGCATTTCAAGCACTTTGCCTATTGATTTATAAGCTCTGTCGTGACCCGTGTAAAGATGGATCTGCCCCATGTGAAAAGCTTCATAACCGCAGTCTATATATCTTGCGCCCCTGTAATAAAACCACATCTGCGTTTCAAGCTGTGAAATATCCGGCATACAATCCCATGTGCCTGCCGATTTATCAAAAATACAGGCATCATAATCGAAAAATCGATCCTCAAACGGCAGACCGAACGCTTCAAATACAAACGCCGGCACTTTTACAGGCTCAACGTCTTCACGGTAAAGCGCTTCAAAAATACACGCCTGCAGAATAATTTCAGGATCGGCGTTGTGGATTTTCTCAGCGGCGATTCGTGATTTTTCAAAATGCTCCTCTTCGGGCATTTCGCCTTTCCAGATTCCCGACGCTCTGCCGAGGAATTTAACGCCTGCATTCGTTATTGCTCTTATATCGTCATCGAGCGTATCGCTCAGATATATCCACTGCGCAGAAGATGCGTGCGCAAGATAATATTCGAGAACTTTTCTCGGCATACTGCCGTCAAAATATCCTTCAGACATACTTTACCTCTTATTTCAAATTGATTTTTAACTTTATCGGGAAATGGTCGCTCGGATAAACTCCGTCATAGGTCGTTCTGACAACCCTGTATTGCGAAACGTCTATTCCCTCTTTGGAAATAAGGAAAAAGTCGATATTTTCGTCATCAAGCTCTGTTCCCCAGTTCTGATACGTTGCGCCCGAATCGCTGTCCTGCGTTTTATACTTTGCATCGTCAAAAAGATTCGTTGCCGCTTTGTAAGTTTCGCTGTTTTCATAATCGTTCAGGTCACCCATAAGAACACACGGCATACCGCCGAATTCATTGAGCTTTTTGAGCACGAGCTGAATCCCCTTTATGCGTGCTTCTTCGCTGATATGATCAAGATGAGTGTTGAAAACAGCAAGCTTCTTACCGTCTTTTTTATTTATCAGCACAGCGTAAGAACATATACGGTAGCAAGCTGCGCCCCAGTCTATTGAAATTCTGTCAGGAGTTTCGCTCAGCCAGAACGTGCCTTTGCTTTCAATATCAAATTTTGAAAGGTTGTAAAAGAGCGGACATCCCTCGGGGTCATCACTGTCGTCACGGTAATCTATAAAACTGCCGTATCCCTGAAGAGCCGTTTTGATGCAGTCATACTGCGCCTGTTTTGCTTCCTGCAGTCCGATTATATCAGCTTTTGCATCAATGAGCGTCTGAGCCATAAGCGGACCGCGGTAAAGCCAGTTTCTTTCGTTTTTATCGCCGTCGTTGAAGCAGCGAACGTTTGCGCTGACAACGGTGATGCAGGAATCATCATAATCCTTGCTGATATCAAATGTCGGAATTTCAAACTTGTATTTTAATGTCATAAAAATCACTCTTCCTTTATTCTGCTGTAAACGTAAATTTCATTGATTTGGAACGGTAATGATAAGCGCTTTCGGCACATATAATTGCCGTATATGTTTTGCCCTGCTCAAGAGTATCTGTACCTATTCTGAAATCAGCGGTATTATCAAGGTCGATAACATAATAATCGTTTATGAAGTTCTTGCTGAAAACCTTTTTGCCGTTTTCATCCTTAACAGTCACTTTATACTCATGAGTTATAAATCCTTCGGGAGCAGCGGCCTCATAAAACGAAATTACCCATTCGCCGTTTTCGTTTTTATGAGCGCTCACCTTTGTGTCTTCTGCAAACTCGGGAGCTTTATCGTGAGCCTTCATATTTTTGTATGTGTACGGGAATGAAGCTTTATCGTTGACGTCCGGAATAAAATAGTCACAGAAATATGTATCGCTCAAAAGATCATATCCGCGAAGTCGCACGCTTCCGCTGCTGTTTGCTTCAACAACGCACATCTGCGCCGCATCTTCAAATCCTTCGGGATGCTGACCTATGATACCGTTGATATCAAGCTCAAATCTTGCCATAGCTCCGCATCCGACAGAAGTATATGACGACTGATTTATGCTTCTCGGGTCGTTGAGCGGAAAATGAGAATGCCCCGAAAAATCAACTACGTTTGTGTTGCCGTTGAGGACAACGTTTATCTGAGGGTCGCCCCAGACAGTACTGCCGTAAACAGTTCCCCACGGGTGCGGATGCTGGAATACAAATATCGGTTTGCCGTCAGCCTTTTGCTGAGCCTGATCTATGGAATCAGAAAGCCATTTGAGGCTTTTGGGAGTAAACGTCCACTCGGTAAGAGAACGTTTACCCGAAAAAGCTATGCAGGAAAATCCGTTGATTTCCATGACGTTATCAGGCTCATAGCCGAAATAAGTATCAAAAAGCTGTTTGTATTCCTTTTTATTTTTAAACTCATGGTTGCCGTGAATCGTGATACACGGTGTTTCCTCTCTGACATGTTCTTTAAGAGTTTTTGCATAGTTTTCGTAATCCGGCTCTGTTCCTATGCTTGTAAAATCGCCAAGACAATAAAAGGCGTCTACTCCCTCATAAGTTTCATCTTCATCAAAGAGCCTGTAAGACGTGTCAATAGCGTCGGCTACGTTCTCGTTTTCATTATGAGTATCGGTAAACACTACAAGGCGAATTTCGGGAACGAAATCCTCCGGCGCA